>JAZQLB010000117.1:0-5184 GCA_045542475.1 Lachnospiraceae bacterium
GAATTCAGTTGAAGGTCAGGTATGTCATTTTATTGGACGGCTGACTGCTCCCATTATGTGCTGCCTGCTAGTGGAGGGCTATCATCATACAAGGGATATAAATCGCTATACATTCAGAATGGGAATGTTTGCGGCTGTTTCAGCAGTGGCATATAATATATACTCTTCCAAGAACGGGCTTGAATACCATTCGCTGGGAATGATATATACTTTATTTCTTGCGCTGCTTGCGCTTCGGGTATTTGATAATACCGGATATAAGCCGTGGGCAAAGGGCCTTTTATTATTGTGTATTTTTGTATTGTCACTGCAGGGAGACTGGGCAGGAATAGCCATAATATGGCCTCTTATATTCCATATCTTTAGATACAATGAGGAATTGCGATTTAAGACCTTCTATCAGTTTACGACACTGGTAGCTGCAATTCTTAGCATGAATTATGCCATGAATAATCCGGCCCTGCCCTATGGTCAGATGTTTCAGTTTGGAATGCTTTTGTCCATACCGCTGCTTAGAGGCTATAATGGAGAGCTTGGCGGAACAAAGAGGCTAAAATGGCTGTTTTATATATATTATCCGTTGCATTTGTGTATTATTAGAGCGGCTTGTATATTTATACAATAGAAACGTATATTTATGTTGACATTTTTAAGGAATAGGTGTAAATTAGTCTTTATAGATTTAAGAAAACTGCATATATGCATGGATTTTATAAATTGATGCTATGGATAAGGAGGTAATTTTTATGAATTTAAAGGGACGACATTTTTTGACACTTAAGGATTTTACAAAGGAAGAGATATTATATCTGCTTGACCTTGCAGCAGATTTGAAGGATAAGAAGAAAAAGGGTATTCTTGTAGACAGACATAGGGGCAAGAATGTTGCGCTTATTTTTGAAAAGACAAGTACAAGAACACGCTGTTCTTTTGAGATTGCTGCACACGACCTTGGTATGGGCGCTACCTATCTTGACCCATCAAGCTCTCAGATTGGGAATAAGGAAAGTATTGCTGATACTGCAAGAGTTCTTGGTAGAATGTTTGATGGTATTGAGTATCGCGGTTATGGACAGGAGTTGGTTGAGGAGCTGGCTAAGCATGCAGGTGTTCCTGTATGGAATGGTCTTACCAATGAGTTTCATCCAACACAGATGCTTGCTGATATGCTTACCATTAAGGAGCATTTTGGACGACTTGAGGGAATTAATTTTACATATATGGGAGATGCCCGTTATAACATGGGTAATTCCCTTATCATTGCCTGTGCAAAGCTTGGACTTAATTTTACGGCATGTACTAATAAGAAATATTTCCCTGATAAGGAGCTGGTAGACCTTTGCATGGGATATGCGAAGGAGTCAGGGGCTACTATTACTCTTACAGAGGATGTGGGCACCGGAACCAAGGGGGCTGATGTTATCTATACTGATGTATGGGTATCAATGGCTGAGCCAGAGGAAGTATGGAAGGAGCGTATTAATGATTTGCTTCCATATCAGGTGAATAAGGCTGCAATGGACAATGCGGGTCCACAGGCTATATTCATGCATTGTCTTCCTGCGTTCCATGACCTTAATACGAAGATTGGCAAAGAGGTATATGAGAAATATGGTCTTGCTGAATTAGAGGTTACGGATGAGGTATTTGAGTCAAGCCAGTCAGTAGTATTTGATGAGGCGGAAAACCGTATGCATACCATTAAGGCGATTATGGATGCGACATTATAATTATAGGATATGTAAAAGAAGCTCTGAAGTGTTGAGAGCTTCTTTTTGCTGTAAGAAATAAATGTTGTTGTGGTGACAGAGGGTGACCGTTGGGCAATACAGCCGGAAACATCAGAATTGCTTGACATGGGTATAATTATAAAGGTATAGTAGTAATGGTGTTTTAATAGAAATAATAGGGAGAGTTGTATGTATTCAGACAGGTCTGGAAAAGGGTTAAGAATTGTTCGTATTGTAATAGATATTGTTAATGCTGTTATCGGACTGGCGGTTTTGGGGCTGGTGGCATATACCTTTATGGGGCTTGACAGCAGAATAGAAATGTTTCCATATATTTTTTATTTGGGAGCGGCAGTTAATGTTGTTACAGGTATAAAGCATTTTATTTCAGATAAAAAGGGGTCGGCTTTGGTGGCTTGGATATTTGCAGTGTTGCTTATCTTTGCAGGAAGCTGGAGCGGTACGATTATTAAAGGTTTTTAATTGACGGAAGGATTGCATGGGCTGATGAGGGCGTTACAGAGTACGAAGTGGTTTGGAAAGAAGCTGGTACAGCTTGAAGTGACGGATTCAACCAATAATGAGATAAGAAGACAGGCGGTAAAGGGGTTGTTACACGGACTTGTGGTTGTGGCGCAGGAACAGACCGCAGGAAGAGGAAGACAGGGACATTTATGGATATCACAAAAACAGAGCGGTATCTGGATGTCGGCTATGCTGGTTCCGGATATTCCGGTTGAAAAGACTCCTATGATAACCTTGGTGGCGGCAATGGCTGTTACAAGTGCCATTAAAGGGTGTTTGGGGCTTAATGCCATGATTAAATGGCCTAATGATATAATTCTTAATAAGCGTAAGGTGTGTGGCATTCTTACGGAAATGAGCACGGATGCAGAGGGGAATCGGTATGTAGTGCTTGGAGTTGGAATTAATACCAATGTCAAAGAATTTTCCGAGGAAATATCACAGGTGGCAGGCTCACTGTATGTTGAAGGCGGTATGGAAGTTGATGAGCAGCAGCTTTTAGAGGCGCTTGGCAGAAGCTTTGAACATTATTATGATGAATTTCTTAAGACACAGGATTTATCATATATTATGGAAGAATATAATTCACATCTGATTAATGCAGGCGCACAGGTAAGAGTGCTGGAGGATAATAAGGAATTAATCTATACGGCAGTAGGAATCGACACACAGGGGCAGCTAATAGTGAAGGATGATTATAATATAGAAAGAACCATACTGTCAGGAGAGGTATCAGTCCGGGGACTGTATGGTTATGTGTAGTATATTTCAAAAAGAGGAGAAAAGTATGTTATACGAGGAAAATGTAGTTTTATGCGTATCTAATTCGTATGAAAAGAAATACTATCTTAATGAGGATTTTAACGGGCTTCCAAGTCATATTAAGGACGAGCTTAAGATTATGTGTGTTCTCTTTACTGAGGATGTGGGTGGAATCCTTATTATGGAGTATAATGACGAGGGTGTGCTAATGTTTAAGACAGAGTGCGATGAGGGGGATATCCTCTATGATGAAATCGGTTCAGTACTTAAGATTAAGCATCTTCAGATTGAAAAGGAAGAATTATTAACGTCGCTGGAATTATACTATAAGGTATTTTTCTTAAATGAGGATATTTAAAGGAGCAGGTGAAAATATGCTTTTAGCGATTGACATAGGAAATACTAACTTTACGGTAGGAGTATTTGACGGGGAGAAGCTTGCTGCGACCTTTAGAATAACTACAAAGCAGCAGAGAACCTCCGATGAATACGGAATAGTATTTATTGATATTTTAAAGGCAAAGGGAATAGAGGTTGGCAGTATAGAGGATGTTATTATAAGCTCAGTAGTGCCAAATGTAATGCATTCAGTAACCAATGCCATGATAAAATATTTTAAAACCACGCCGCTTATTGTAGGGCCGGGAACCAAAACAGGAATTAAGCTTGTTTGTGACAATCCAAGGGAAATTGGACCGGACAGAATAGTGGATGCGGTAGGGGCATATGAGACCTATGGCGGACCGGTTATTGTAATGGATTTTGGAACAGCAACCACCTATGATGTGATTACGGAGGACGGCTCATTTATTGCGGGAATAACCTCGCCGGGTATTATGACCAGTGCGAAGTCCTTATGGAGTGATGCTGCGAAGCTTCCGGAGATAGAGATTAAGAAACCAAAAAGCATTCTGGCAAAGAATACCGTTACCAGCATGCAGGCGGGTCTTGTATATGGCTACATCGGTCAGACAGAGTATATAGTTAAGAAGATTAAGGAAGAGACAGGCATTGATAATATTAAGACTGTTGCTACCGGAGGCTATGGAAGAATTATTTCGCAGGAGACTGACAGCATACAGATATATGACAGTGAGCTGACACTTAACGGACTTAGAATTATTTATAATAAAAACAGATAAGGATAAAATATGCGAATTGGTAATGTAGAGATAGAGAATAATCTTGTACTGGCACCTATGGCAGGAGTAACAGACCTGCCATTTCGTATTTTATGCAAGGAGCAGGGCTGCGGCTTGCTATATACAGAGATGGTTAGTGCAAAGGCTATTTTATATAATAATAAGAATACAGAGAGTCTTTTAGAGGTACAGCCCAAGGAGAATCCCATTGCGCTCCAGCTTTTTGGCTCTGACCCACAGATTATGGCGGATATGGCAAAAAGAATGGAGGAACGTCCCTTTGATATAATTGATGTGAATATGGGCTGTCCCGTTCCGAAAATTGTTAACAATGGTGAAGGCTCAGCTCTTATGAAAAATCCTCTTTTGGTAGGTAAAATAGTCGAGACCATGGCAAAGGCGATAAATAAGCCTCTTACCGTCAAGATTAGAAAAGGCTTTAATGACGACATGGTCAATGCGCCTGAAATCGCACATATTATACAGGAGTCAGGCGGTGCGGCTGTGGCGGTGCACGGAAGAACAAGGGAGCAGTATTATTCAGGGAAGGCTGACTGGGATATAATAAGACAGGTGGTTGAGCGGGTTAGTATCCCGGTTATCGGTAACGGAGATGTCCGTACGGCTGAGGATGTGCTTAGAATGGAAGAAGAAACAGGCTGTGCTGCTGTAATGATAGGCAGAGGTGCACAGGGCAATCCATGGGTATTTTCCCGTATAAATGAATACAGAAAAACAGGAATTCTTCCACCAAAACCAACTGCCACAGAGGTTAAGGCTATGATAAAACGTCACGCCAAGCTCCAGCTTGAGTTTAAGGGAGAATACCTTGGCATAAGAGAAATAAGAAAGCATGTGGCATGGTACACAACAGGCTTTCCGAACTCGGCAGCCCTTAGAAATGCCGTAAATATGACGGAATCTCTAGAAGAATTGTTTGAATTACTTGACGAAACGTTGGTTTGATGTTATATTGACAATCGGATAAAATCCAGGAAGGTATAGGTATTTAGAAATGGCAGATA
>JAZQLB010000118.1:0-9655 GCA_045542475.1 Lachnospiraceae bacterium
TGCAAACAGATACCGTTAGACGGTAGAGCCGATAATAAGGGATAATGGCTAATTTAATTAACGCAAAAATGACCGCTTACTCGGGGCGGTTATTTTTGTGTCTGAATCTATCTAAAAAGCGTACTATGTATGTAGCACAAAGGCTGCTTACAGTTCTGCTAATAACTTCAAGAACAAAGTTTATCACGTAATAGCATTCTCCTTTCTTACGTATTTCCACGAAAGGATATCTATATAAACCGGGTGTCACCACCCGGATGTGACTCAAACCGCCTAACCATCCCTATCTAGCCGAAATAAAAATGTTGATATTTGTTTGCATTTTTATTATATTACAGCAAGCAAATTATGTAAAGAACCAAATTGACATAATTAGCATAAACTAATTTATAAAAAATAGAATACCTGAATTAGTAACCCGATAAAGCGAAGTGTAGAGCAAGCCAAAAACTCCGAGCAGTTGTATGGATGTGCTATGGAGGACTATTTGTCTCCGCCAGTACTTGAGTGGCGTATTTTGCCACTCTATGTACTGCTGCGTGTGACAACTAAGTGAGAACGGGTCCTCCATAGCACATCCATACAACTGCGAGTTTTGCCCTGCCCCCCACACAGAAAATATTTGACATTTTAAAAATTCATACTATAATAACTATATAAAAACATTTTACGAAAAGGAGATTTTATGAAGAGTATTGTGGTAATGGAGAACTTAGCTAACTAAATAGCTGATAGGCAGCGAGATTTCACGCTATAAGTCTGCCTATTTATCGGGAGAAGTTTGTCTATACAGGACTAATCTGCCGATGCTCTGCCTTACAATATGCTTCATAAATTATAGTCTGATAGATATATTAGAGTGATGACGGCATGGTGTAATACTATGCCGTTTTTCAATGTAATCCACAAAATATTAAGGATGAAATCAATATCTATCAATATATTAGATTATTTCAAACCATGAAGTTATGTCCATAGGGGCAGTAGCTTCATGGTTTTATTTTGTGCAGAAAAAGCATTGTAGGGCACTGATTATTAACTGGAAAAGGAGATTTTACACTATGGAAAGAATTATAAAAAGCATGTCAAAGGAGTATTTAGTTAAAGCACTTGATTTGGTAGAGGCAGTATTCACAGACTATGAGAATGCTGCGGAAGCAAAGGTGGTGCGAAGTCTTGTAGATGAGATAAGAAGCAAGAAATATTACATACCTGAACTGGAACTTATAATGGTTAATGAGCTTGATGAGATTATAGGCTATGTAATGTTTTCTGCATTTCATATTGAGGGAAAATATGAGGATGAGTTGCTGATATTAACTCCGGCAGCAGTAAGGACGGATGTGCAGAGACAGCATATTTCAAAGGAGCTTATTGAATATGGCTTTGAAAAAGCAAGGCAGATGGGTTATAAGGCAGTAATTGTTGAGGGAAATCCAAGGAATTATAACCCTCGAGGTTTTAGAACTGCGGCTGATTATGGAATCCTTGCAGGAAGGAGCGTACACCTGCCACATATTGACTGCCTTATGGTGAAAGAATTAGAAGAAGGTGCATTGGAAAATATAAAAGGCTATGTTGAGTATGATTATTACAACTCATTGCTATCAGGAGGAGAAGAACAATGATGGATATAGAGAAAATATTAGAATTTGACAAGGTTAAGGAAAAATGGAGTGAGCTTGCATTTACGGAGAGGGCTAAACAGGAAATTAATGAGATTAAACCTATAATGGCTGAGACGGAGTTGATGGTAAGGTTAGCAGAGACCACGGAGGCAAGAAGCATAATAGAGCAGGCGGGAAGTCCGCCGATTGTGTCCTTCGAGGGGATTGCAGAGCTTATGCAGATTGCTGTAAAGGGAGGATGTCTTACTGCACCACAGCTTGAGAATATTGAGCTTGCATTAGTGGCAGTGCGAAGGCTTAAGGACTATCTGGACAGGAGTAAGCAGTTTGCAGCATCACTGCCATATTATGACGAGAATCTGGATGCTATGGATGATGTAAGGGAAATGATTAGAATACAGATTAGAAACGGAAGGGTGGACGATTACGCCTCTAAGCTTCTTAGAAGCCTTAGGGCTGATATTGAACGTGCGGAAAATAAGATGAGGGAAAAGGCAGATTCGGTAATGAAAGCCCACAAGGAATGCATGTCTGACAGCTTTAGCACATTTCGTAATGGACGTATCTGCATTCCTGTTAAGAAAGAGTACAAGTTCAGAATATCGGGAAGTGTGATTGATAAGTCGTCAACCGGAAATACGCTTTTTATTGAGCCGACTGCTGCCGCAAAATATTATGAAGAGCTACAGCTTCTTAAGGTTGATGAGGAAAACGAAGAACGTCGAATTCTCTATGAGCTTACAGGTATGGTGGCAGATTGTGAAGCAGTAATGGAACAGAATATTAGGATGATGGAGAAGCTGGATTTCATTTTCTCAAAGGGCAAGCTAAGTCTTGAATACGATGCGGTTTCACCAAGGATTAACACTGACAGATTTATTTCTATTAAGGATGGCAGACATCCTCTTATGGATAAAAGAATCTGCGTTCCATTACAATTTGAAATTGGAAATGGTATTAATGGTGTTGTAATAACAGGCCCTAATACCGGAGGTAAGACGGTTGCGATTAAGACGGTGGCACTTAATTGTATGATGGCACAGTGTGGGCTTCATGTGGCATGTAGGGAGGCAGATATATGTATGAACAGCAATATTCTCTGCGACATAGGTGATGGGCAGAATATTGCAGAGAATCTGTCCACCTTTTCGGCACATATTACTAACGTGCTTGATATACTAAGGAATGCGGGTCAGGACAGTCTGGTTATTATGGATGAGCTTGGTTCAGGAACTGATCCCGCAGAGGGCATGGGAATAGCAGTTGCTATACTTAAGGAGCTTAAGAAAAGCGGTGCGTTATTTCTGGTTACCACCCATTATCCTGAGATTAAAACCTATGCCAAAAAGGAGGAGGGCATAATTAATGCCAGAATGACCTTTGACAAGGAAAGTCTTAAGCCTCTTTATCAGCTTGTTATAGGAGAGGCAGGAGAAAGCTGTGCATTCTATATAGCGAGGAGACTTGGAATGCCAAAGGCAATGCTTATGGAGGCAGGAAGAGCGGCCTATGGAGAGGATTATATTATGCCGGAGGAAATAGCAGGCGGTGATGAAAAAGCCGGTGAAGATGAAGCAGAGCTTAAAAGGGCAATTACACCGAAGCTTCAAAAGAGAAAGCCTGTTACTATGGAATTTCAGTCAGAGGCAAAGAAATTCAGGCTTGGCGACAGTGTAATGGTATTCCCGGACAAAAAGGTTGGAATAGTATGCCGGACAGCGGATGACAAGGGTGTGCTACAGGTTCAGCTACAGAAAAAGAAGATATTTATTAATCACAAGAGAATCAAGCTCTTAGTGCCCGCAAGTGAACTGTACCCGGCAGATTATGATTTTTCCATAGTATTTGACAGTGTAGAGAACAGAAAATTACGCCACGATATGGAAAGAAAATATGTGGCAGGTAAGGAAATTGTGATAAAATAATAAAAAATTTATTTTGTGAAATAAAAATCCCCTTTCAATTCGTCTAATAAGTAAAGGAGGTGAAAACCAGTGAATAATGAAGAATTTGCAACCCGGATTGAGAAGTTTCGTGGGAGGCTGTATAAAACGGCATTGCTTTATTTAGGGAGTGAGGCTATGGCTCTTGATGTGGTGGATGAGGCAGTATATAAAGGGCTTTGTGGCCTTTGGAGGCTTAGAAATGTAGAATTTTTTGATACATGGATGACAAGGATTCTTATAAATGAGTGTCATAATGAACAGAGAAGGCAGAGTCGTTTTAAGCCCCTTGATGAGCTGCCTGAAACAGCAGTGGAGGAATTTGATTCTCTTCCGCTTAAAGAGGCAATAAGAAAGCTTCCAAAGGAATTAAAGGATGTTGTTATTTTAAGATATTTTTCCGGGTATACACTGGTAGAGACTGCCGCAGCTCTTAAGCTTCCGCAAGGAACTGTGGCGACAAGGCAGAGAAAGGCATTGAAATTACTTAAATTAGAATTGGAAGGGGAGGTGTCCTTATGAACAGAATGGAAGAATATAACAGTCTGATGGAGGAGCTTGATGAGCCGGTGCCTGCTCTTGATAATGTAATGGAGAGAGCATATAGGCGTGCAAGGAAAAGGGAGAAGCGATATAAGTATGTTATCCGCCCGGCAGTTAGTGTGGCGGCAGTATTTGTGGTATTTGTGTTGCTGGTGAATTTCTGTAGTCCGGTAGCATATGCCTGCTCGAAGGTGCCTTTTTTAAAGGAGCTGGCGGAGGCGGTAACATTTTCACGTTCGCTTAGCGATGCGGTGGATAATGAATATGCACAGACTATGGATATATCGCAGACCCATGGTGGAATTACTATAAATGTGGAATATCTGATTGTGGATAAAAAACAGGTTAATGTATTCTTTTCAATAGAATCGAATAAATATAAAGCACCACGAGTTGAGGTTGATGCATGTATGGTAAATGGGGAGGAGTTTGAGGGTTATAGTACGTCTTTCAGAAATAATGATGCTGAGAATGGAGAGTTAAAAAGTATAACTATTGATTTTATTGATAATGATGTACCTGATTCGTTATTGCTTAAGCTTCATATAAATGATTATGCTAATAAAGCTTTGGAAACAGTGGATTTTGATTTCTTTTTGGAATTTGACCCTTATTTTACTGAGAGAGGAAGGGTAGTGGAGGTAAATCAGACAGTAATGCTTGATAATCAGGAAATTATTATTACAGATATGGAGATTTATCCTAGCTACATGTGTATTAATCTGGAGGCGGCAGATAGTAATACTGCGTGGTTAGATGATTTATTCTTTTATATTGAGACAGATACAGGGGAGATATTTGATACAATTTCAAACGGCACAACTGCTATAGGTGATAAGGATTCACCGATGATGGTTTCCTTTAGGGCGGATAGTGCTTACTTTTATGAAGCAGAGCATATAAATCTGGTAATCACTGGTGCTTTATGGCTTGGTAAGGAGGATAATAAGGTATATTTTAATCTTAAAACAGGAGAAACAGGAGATATGCCTGAAAATGCTGAGTTTATTGAGGCTGTAATGGAGGAAGATGGCTGGGTGCTCCGTTTTAAAAATACAATGCTTAATGATGGCGTATATCACCAGATTTTCAATATGGCATATTACGATGAGGCGGGGAATGAATATTCAACAGGAGGTTTGAGTTCAATTTTACGTGATGATAAAGAGACCGGTGAGGAATATCAATGCGAGGAGCATCATTTGGGAGCTTTTGAGGGGGAGGAGCTTTGGCTTATGCCATGTTTTGATTATATATGGTACGTGGAAGAACCAATTGTAGTACCACTTCAATAAAAAAGAAGTAAAAAATTTTTTCATAGATGCAACCCATAACAGAAAAAGGTTGTCTATATAGATGAAAGGGAAAGGAGGCAGCATGGAGGATAGAAGAATCGTGGAATTATATTTTGTCCGTTCCGAAGAGGCGTTAAAGGAAACTCAGGACAAATATTCTTCTTATTGTAAAACAATTGCATATAACATCCTTGCAAATGTGGAGGATGTACAGGAATGTCTTAACGATATGCTAAAGAAAGCATGGGATTCCATACCGCCTAATGCACCGGAAAATCTTAAGGCATACCTTGGAAAAATAATCAGAAATATTTCCTTAAACAGGCTTAAGAGTGCCACAAGAAAGAAGCGTGGTGCAGGTCAGGTGGATATGGTGCTTGAAGAACTTACGGAATGTATTCCGGCAAAGAATACGGTGGAGAGTGAGATAGACAGGAGGCTTCTTACTCAAATGCTTAATGATTTTCTGACAGGCTTGTCAGAGGAGAACAGAAGGGTGTTTGTAAGAAGATACTGGTATCTTAGCTCAGTAAAGGAGATTGCCAAGGCTTATGATATGTCCGAAAGTAAGGTTAAGTCCTTGCTTTACAGGCTTAGGGAAAGGCTTAAGGAATATATGGAAAAGGAGGGCTTCTATGAAAAATAATGATTTGCTTGAGGCAATGGGGGATATTAAGGACGAATATGTGACTGAGGCTGAGCCAAAGCCAAAAGGAAAAAATACCAAGAAAATTGCCACTTGGACAGGTGTAGCAGCTCTTGCGGCAGCGGCATGTTTTGTAATATTTATTGCAGGCAGGTCGGAGAATGGGGGCAGATGGCCGGTTAAGGAGATAATTGTTGATACTAACGAAACGATAGCAGAGATCGAGACGGCAATTGTCAGCAGATGGGAGAATAAGAATATATGTGAAAAATATACAGGCTTTGAGTACGATGATAAGGAGTATCATACTGCTAATTATGAAAATGGCATATTGCAGGCAGAGCTTGTGGAGACCTTGCTTGGAACGGTAACAATGAAGGGTTATGATATTTATACTGATACTGAATACACTACGGAGGCAGAGATATATACCATTAAGGATATTCTTAGTGAGTGTGCTGTGGTGGTGAAATTTGCAGAGGATGATAACTATCATGTATACCGAAACAGCTGGTATAAGCCTGCTACCTTAGGCGAGTTTATTGATGCACTTAATCTTCGTGAAAACTTAAGCGTAGGAACAGTGTATTACGATTATTTTGACAAGAATAATGAGCATGTAAATGTGGAGTTTACAGGGCTTACGGTGGATAAGGTGTTTGAAATGCTGCTGTTTGATGGAAGTATAGCTAATGTGGAAAACTATGATACCATGTGGTTTCACAGAATTATGGGTATCAGTGTTAATGTGGAAGTGCTTGGCTATAAAAATATTTCCATTGCAGTTACGGAGGAGGGCTATGTAACCACCAATATTCTTGATACCGGTAAGGCGTTTTACATCGGAGAGGAGAAGGTTCATGCGTTTGTTGACTATGTAATGGAAAACTGTGAAGGTCTGGAAATCAGGTATATTTATGAAACAGAGGCGGATAAAGTATCAGCAGATGGCGGCGTTGAAGAAATAATTATAATGCATACGGATGGCTCGACAGAGATAGTAACTGTGGGAGAGCCAATGACTACCAGCGAGGGTGAGGAGATGATTGTTCCGGGTTATGACCCGAATGCAGAGGTAACAAGTCAGTCAGCACCGGCACAGCCACCGCAGAATGTAGAACCTGAAACAATTCCGGAATAATAAGTAAATATATTACCTAATGTTCGTGATTTTTGGAACTATAGTTCCTTGTTAGTGGAAACAGATAGTGTATAATTATATTGTAAGTTTTACTACAACCCCTCAAGTGGTGAAGCTTATACTGGTTGAACATAATGAACTGAATGGGAAAAGTCTTGAGATAAGCGGCTGCTTGTTTCAAGACTTTTTTCTGTTGTACATAATTTTTGAAGGTGGGAAAATGGTGGCAGTGTTTTGGATAGAGTAGGAGTATTTTGATATAAGTGCTAAAAATAGGGTAAGGAAAAGCATCTGGCAGTTCCTTACCCTTAGTTGTTAAATTGGTTATTATTTTATATTGATTTCAAGGCATTCTTTATCAAGTGTTAGCTTAATTCTGTATACCTCATGCTCCCATGCCTGCATAAGACGGGCATCATTTATAGGTATGGTCTCAATTATTGTATCAGTTGCACCTAAAATTCTAATTTCTCCAATATTTTCAACATCAACAACAATTTCGGTTTCAGAAGCAGAGATGATGGTAGGCTTATTATATGTCATAAGTGTCATAAAGGAATTCGCAGGCAGCTTATCATAGGAATCATTTATCTGCACACCTTCTGTATCCAAAGTGGCACATCTTATATAAGAATTCACCTTTTCATCAGGAGTATTAGCAAGGTATGCTCCGGCGATATCCATTGTTATACTGCCGTCCTTAAGCTCAAGCACCTTGGCGGTATATGCCTTACCATCCTTTTGCATAGTGCTGCCAAAGGTAGGTACATTATGATACTGGGACTGCATGGTCCATATCTCATAGCGCTGTGCCGAGAAAGTCTTGCCGGTATAGCTTTCAACACCTACGTCAATAATGTATGGCAAACCATTTTTATACAGGGTGAAGCTGCCTACGTCATTATGGTTATGGCTGTCTGCGTTGTCACCAGCCTTTACCGCAAGGGCATAGATCGGATTCTTGGTAATAAACAGTCCATTGCTCTCATAGAAAATATCCTTATAATCACTAGCAAGGGCATCAGCAGGAGCAGTTTTAAGAAATTCAGTCATTTCCTTTATGGTAAATACATGCTGTACATGGTAGAAAAGATTAATCTCCTTATTTAGCAGCTTGAATTCATTTGCCTTATAGTCGCTTGCGGCAAATGCCATAAGTCCCATGCTGTTAATTCTTTTTCCAAAAAGGAATTCCCTAGTACCTGCACGTCCTGCCACAGGAGAACAGTCTGCAAAATTAAAGAAATATTTATCCTCTACATGAACATTATATATATACAATGCGATATTTTTGATTTTTTCATTATCATACAGCGGTGCAATGGCATTATCAGTAACTGCGTTAAGCACCTCCATACAATTAAAGAGACATAGTCCGGCATGGCGGTAATACTGGGCACCCTCACTGCAACAGCCGTCCTCGCCGTAATCCTTAAGGAAGCAGTCGATGCTATAGGCAGCCTTTTTAACTGCTGACAACTTCACCGTATCAGACACATCATCTGCCAGAAAAATGGTAAGCAGGGTGTTTTGAACGCACCACACCGTCCAGTTGCACATAGGTTCATCACCATCACCCATCCACCAGAAATGTCGGTCGAAATAAGGCTTAATAATTCTTTTGTGCAGGGCATCATTTATCATCTTGCATATAAAAGGACTGATGGCATTAAATCTATCCTTTAGAAGATACATAGCCATAGCAAGCAGAGCACCGGTCTCGCAGGCGAACAAATCAAGCACCGGGTCCGTCACATCAGGAAGAATCTCCTGTGGAGAGCTTCTTTCATATGAATTATGACAAGGAAGCTGCCAAGCACTTTCCTCACAAATGGCATATATACCATTTAAGATGTCATCCATAAATCGTCCCTTATCCTCCATGCATTCTGCCAGAATAAGCGCATTTATAGCATATCTCCTTGCAAAATACACATCCTCAAACCGAACCCTGTTTCCGGTTCTCTTAAAATCAAGAAAAAGAGTTATAGGAATCTGAGGGTAATTAAATCCAAGATATTTTTCACCCTCGCTGATTATAAGACCTCTAACCTCCTCATCAATGCCATTCCAAGCCTCTCGGTTGCTTATACTAGCGTAGGGTGCGTAGGCTTTTTTCATTAATTGTATTTTATCGTTAAATTCCGTGAACATAGGTTACCTCCGTAGATGGTTTGATGTTATTTTTTTATTATATTACTGACAAGCTATTGTACTATTGCAATATTACCATACTTTAGTAGAAAGAACAAATTACATTTATTGTGTTACCTTATATAATTAGGCGAAGTAATAATAAAAAAATTTAATGATGCACAGGAGCGAGAGGCTGGCATGGGTTATTCTGAGGACTTTTTAAGCCCGCCGGCATTTGGGTGCCGTTTTGTGGCACCCTATGTGCCGCTGCGTGGCTTAACTTAGCGAAAGCGTGTCCTCAGAATAACCCATGCCAGCCTCTC
>JAZQLB010000119.1:0-2881 GCA_045542475.1 Lachnospiraceae bacterium
CCGCTTGGCCTCCGACTTGATTCCTGATGATACCTTCAAACCTGCTCTTGCTTATATTCAGATAGTATTTTTAGGAACACTTGGAAATATGGGCTATAATATGAATGCCGGAATACTTAGAGGTCTTGGAGACAGCAAGGCTTCACTTCTATTCCTTATTATTTCCTGCATTGTTAATATAGTGCTTGACCTTTTATTTGTGGCAGTATTCGGTTGGGGCATAAGCGGCGCAGCCCTTGCTACCACCATTGCCATATTTTCATCATGGTTTTTTAGTATTGCATATATAAAAAGCAGATATAGCGAGCTTGAATTCACTATTCTGCCAAAAAAACTGTATAAGTCCACTCTTAAGGATATAATAGGCGTAGGATTACCACTGGGACTTAATAACTCAATATATTCCATAGGACATATCCTGATGCAGTCCTTGATAAATATGCAGGGCTCAGTATTTATGGCGGCATGCTCCGTAGGCGGAAAGCTGTGTGGAATTGCAAATGTAGCAATAACCTCTCTATCCTCTGCAGCAGCAACCTTCTCAGGTCAGAATCTGGGCGCCAAAAACTACGCCCGCCTAAAAAAGGGAAGTCTGCGTATACCATTTTTCTCAGGTCTTATTACCTGCTGTGCCGGAATTACATTAACCATATTCTGCCGCCCTGTGCTTGCTTTATTTACTGACGAGGCAGATGTACTTAACCAGTCAATAGTATATGTTCGTACTGTACTTCCTTTCACATGGCTGTATGCAATCTTTAACGGCATTATTAATTTTGTCAACGGACTGGGCTATGTAAAATATCCAACTGTTGTGAACATACTAATGCTCTGGGCAGTCCGTATCCCGACAGCCTATCTGATTGCACACTTCATTGATGGTAATTATGTAATGGCAGCAATTCCTGTAAGCTTTTTATTTGGAATGGTATGTATGCTGTTCTATTTTACAACAGCACATTGGAAAGGTATCCTTAAGCTGTCAGACGAAGTTTCCACAACTCCTACATAAACAGACTAAACAAGCCGCCCTTTCACTAATGAAAAGACGGCTTGCTGCATCTGCTTAAATATATTTTATTCCAGTTTGAATTTCTTAACTTCAAGATTAAGTCTGTCAGCTACATCCATATTACCATCTGCTTCTCTTTCTATATCTCCCATACCTACAGTAAGCTCTACCGTCTGTTCTGTAACATTCACTATTCCACTTGTTGTATCACAGATTGCACTATTAACAAGACTTACTGCTTCCTTTATGGAGTCAATATTATTTCTTACCTCCTCACTTGCATTTGCAAATTCCTGCATTCTTCTATTCATGGCATCAACATCCTCTGAATAGTTTCCACTTACCTCTAAAAGCTTATCGAAGCCTCCCATTGCCACCTCTTCCATAAAGGTAAGTATCTTCTCTGCTTCCTTTGCCAGGTCATTAACTGCATTTATAACATCACCACTTACTTTTCCTATATGCGTAGCTGCCTCTGCTGAATTAGATGCCAGCTTACCAATCTCATCAGCCACAACCGCAAAGCCTCGTCCTGCTTCTCCTGCTCTGGCTGCTTCAATGCTTGCATTAAGTGCCAGAAGATTGGTCTGACTACTAATATTTAATATCTCCTCTGTAAGTGTCATAATCTGTTCAACGGCTCTTGATTTTTCAATTCTGTCATTAACAGCCGCTGCCATCTCCTGTGCTGATTTCCGTGCTAAGGTCTGCTCATTTGCCGCTGTTTCATGTATCTGGGTAGCTCTTATAATAATATTTTCTGAATCACGTTTTCCTGCATCAGCTTCATCCCATATACGTCCGATTTTCTCGTTAACATCTTCAATAGCTGCATTTATCTCCTGTACAGAAGCATTTGTTTCCTCCATGGCAGCATTCATCTCTTCCATTGTACTTGAAACCTCTGTAATATTGGTATCCGCAATCTTTATTTTTCTTGCCACATCTGATGATGAAACCCCGAGTTCACGTGCATCTCTTGAAATATGAAGCATAATGATTCGTATGTATTCCAACAGCGAATTGACGCTAGAAGCAATAGACTCCAATTCATCTCCTGTCCGAATGTCCAGCTTATTGGTTAAATCGCCTTCATTATTAACCAGCTCATAAATCTTATCATCAACCTTACGAAGATTTTTAACAATTCTGCTAATCAGAATTCCTAAAAGCACCAATGCAATAAGCATATATATAACAGAAAGTACCACTACGGTTTTAATCGCTGAGCCAAGATGTGTCACCACATTAGAAGCATCATAATCACAACCTAAAACTGCAACTACTTTACCATTACTGTCAAATATCGGCTTGTAACAGGATATCAAATCTCCATCATCTGTCCTGTCTATGTAATCCTGTACATATTCTTCTCCTGCAAACACATCAGCAAGCTCTTCATAGGATACCTCAAAAACATCGCCCGGCACTGCCTGTGCAGAACTAGAATCTGTATCCAAGCCATAATACACCTGACTTCCATCGGTATATAAGGTATATAAATAAGCTATTCCACAGGTCTGTTGAATCTCGCGGAGTTCCTCCAAGAGTTGTTTGTATTCCTCAAGATTTTCACTTCCTTCTACTATCTTTCCTGCCACATCTCCATCAATAGTATTAACAGCCACATTGGCAGCCATATCAGCCTGCTCTATGCCCATCTCTACCATTCCATCCTTGATACTCACATAAGCAGTAATCCCAAGACACAGACATAATAGCATTATAATTAAAGCTGTTGGCACCAGCAACTTTGTTCTAATACTCATTTTTCTTTTTTTATTACCCATACATATGCTCCTTTTTTATATGATTATATTTTACTTTCTGAATATTTATAATTATACAACTATATAATCACACTTTCAA
>JAZQLB010000120.1:0-9641 GCA_045542475.1 Lachnospiraceae bacterium
ATTATACCAAAAAATCGCTGAAGTCTCACGACCTCAGCGATTTTTCTTTTATGGGACTTTTTTTACAGCCCCTTTTTTATTCGAATAATTCTTTAATTATATCATCTCTATTTTCCTTCAGGTATTCCTCTGTAAAATGAGCTTCATCAGAAAAAAAGCTTTCGTCATAATAATCCAGCCCTTCAAAATATCCTGATAAGATATCCTCTAATCCATACTCTGTTATCTGTGCCTCAAATTCAGACCAATCCGCATTAATCTCTGTATCAGGAAGCGGAGCTGCAAGAACCGTTAACTTAATTCCCTTTTCATCACAAAGAGCTTGCATCCGCTTAAGATATTCTACTGCCAGCTCACTAATATGCTTTTCGTCACGTACCTCAAGCTGTTGTTCCAGAATATTATTTAGATATACATCCATGTAATACGAATTGCTCTCTATAAAATTCTTTACCATATCATTAGTGGCATACAGCTTTCCAAAACGTTCCTCTATATACCGACATGTATCCTCAGCAATATAATGCTTATAGGTATCATTATAAAAAGGCACTATAAAATACTGGAAGGAGAAATTATACCATAACGGGTTTGCAAGACTCTGAGGTCGAACAATATATATAACCTCCTTGGTCTGCGGATTATTCTCAAGATATCTGTTTAATAAAATATAGTTACCAAGCACTGTAATTGCCTGATTAGTGGCAAGATAACAGGTTTCTTGTGTCTCACCCTGATAATCTGGTGCAAATATAAGCCTTGCCACACTATCACCTATAATCACGCTGGTATACTCATTATTTTCCTCTGCCATATCAAGAGCATAATATAACTCAGGACCAAAGTTGGATGTCTTTCCGGCATTCATATAATATTGTGCCACATAATAGCCGCCAACTGATACAACCACCAAGGCAGCTAATACAGCAAGCTTAATTAAAAACTTTTTCATCAATATTACTCCATCTAAAACTGGAAATATACAAAGGAGCCACTGTCAGCACCATATTGTAAGAACCAGATTATCATCAAATCAATAAAAATAACATATATAATCCATCTAATTACTATTGGAAGCCTGTTCATCCGTTTAATAACATCATGCTTAAGATTAAGAAAATCATGCACAATAAGCATTGCTATAATTATTACCAGATGAATAAACATACTGCTATTAATTCCCAGTGCATTAAGGCCGCCCTTAACATAACCAATCGGCGAAGTAATTCCTGCAAACATATTACTCAGCACATAAAATGCATCCGACAGGCTTTCCGCCTTAAAGAACACCCATGCAATTGTGGCAAATACAAAAACACCTGCAACAGATATCCATTTTATCAGACCTTTTTTTGCATAGCTCTTATCCTTAGGGTCCCTGCCCTTTAGCTTAGCCCACCAGTTATGAACCAGCGTTTCAATAACCTGCACAACGCCATGCATAGCACCCCAGATAATAAATGTCCATGCCGCCCCATGCCACAGTCCGCTTACTAAAAACGTAATTATTATATTGCAGGCATATTTAAATGTTCCAGCACGATTACCGCCTAAGGGTATATACACATAATCCCTGAACCAGCTTGATAATGATATATGCCATCTTCCCCAGAATTCCTTAACAGAGGAAGCAAAATACGGACTCTTAAAGTTCTCTGCTCCTTTATAGCCGAACAGCCTCGCTGTTCCGTTTGCAATATCTGAATATCCTGCAAAATCACAATATATCTGTATTGAAAACAAAAATGCCGCTGCCATAAGCGAAAAGCCTGAGAAGCTCTCTACATTACTAAAAACCTTATTAACATATCCTGCAAGCTTATCCGCAATAATCATTTTTGTAAAAAAACCCCAAGCCATAAGCTTTAGCGCCTCTGTTACATATTCGTAGGAAAAATGCTTCTCTTTCTCCAGTGAAGAAAAAAAGCTATCCGGTCTCTCTATCGGTCCTGATGCCACCTGTGGAAAGAAGCTTACATATGCTGCATACTTTCCAAAACTTCTTTGGGCTTTTATTTTTCCATTGTAAACATCAAGCATATAGCTTACTACCTTAAAGGTGTAAAAGGATATTCCAACCGGAGCTGCTATTTTAAGCACTGCCGGAGTAAAGCTGATGGTAAATAAAGAAAGTATATCAGAAATCGTATTTCCGATAAAATTAAAATACTTAAAGAATACCAGCAGCCCCAGTGACACCATAAGAGTAATCCACAGATATATTCTGCTTTTTTTCTTATCTGAAGGATTAAGCTTAAGCGCACACAAATATGAAATTACTGTTACCAGTGCCAAAAACGTAAAGTTTCTAAGCCCAAAGCCCAAATAGAAATAACAGCCTGCAAGAAGCAGAAGCCACCATTTGTATTTTTCCGGCACACACCAGTACAACAAAAATACTATAGGTAAAAATACGGCAAATGCCAATGAATTAAACAGCATACATACTCCATTCCGCCAAAATCCTTTTAATAGCTACGCCTTCTGCGGCTTATCCTTCCTGACACTTCCAAGCTTCGCAAAGGGCTTTTCAAATACAAAATATACCACCGCCGTCATAAGAACAAAGAACCCAAGCTCTATTATCCAGTATATCGGCATAGGAAGAGTGGTAGTCTCCTTATTAATCAAGGTCTTCATAATAAGTATCCCTATAGGATGTCCCAAATATAACGCATAGGAATACTTTGCAATAAAGCGTATTCCCTTTATTAACAGAGCTGTAAGCCTGTTAACCGGAATCTTCTCTTCAATATCCATTGTAACCAGAAGTATGGTGGTAAACATGATTATCCAGTACATTTTCTCGTTGCTGATATTTACAACAAGACAAGCCACACCCATTACCATCAGAAATAAAATATACTCAAATAGCTTCTTTTCCTTAACAGCAAAGTATGCTGCCACACCAAAGAAGGCAAGGTATATAAAATATGCCGGATGTCTGCCTGCATATTCTGTTCCCTCGTATATTTTCTCTAAAAATCTAATCCATACATGGCACGCCACAAAGGATATAACAATTGCATACAGAGACCTTCTAAAGCTATTAACAAACTTATACAGAAACGGTGCCATCAGATAAAAAAGCATTATTGCCACAATGGTTCCTGTTGTTCCAAGATAAAACCAAAACAACAAATCCCTTGGAAACAAAGTGGTTGTAAGTGTAAAATATTTTATCAGACTCTCAATTATTAAAGACAGCTCATGCTTCTCTCCCAGCACTACAAGATAGATGAAAAAATATATAATCACAACCCCATAGTAGCTTGGCAAAATTCTAAGCAAACGTCTTTTATAATAAGTTACAGGAGATATGTCATTATGCCTGTCAATTGACAAAAATGCCGTAAAACCTGTAAGCAGCAAAAACAACTCAACACCATGACCGCCCCAGCCAAATATCTCTAAATGAACCAGCACAATCATAATTGCAGCTAATGCCCTTATTATATCAAGATTAAGTAATTTTTTGTTATTCATGAATATTTCCAATCCTTTTAATAAATACTGCTGCTCCATATGCCGGCATATTAACTGACAGCATTCCGTTTGTAACCTCATATCTTACAGGCTCTGCATGATGTCCCTCTCCGTCTGTAAGCATAACCTGCTCCATATACACATCGCCAAACACCTCTGCCTGCCATACAGCTACATCTACTTTTCTAGGAGTATCATTATTATTAATAACCACTATCGCACTGTCATTTCCGCAAAAACGCGCATATGCCAGCACATTATAATCCCCATAGATAATCTTATAGGAGCCCTTCATTAAAGCTTGAGATGACTTATGCACAGCAATTATCTTCTTATGGAAGTCAATCAGCTGCATATCTTCCCTGCCCCATGGATATGCTCTTCTGTTATCCGGGTCAGTCCAGCCGCACAAGCCTGCCTCGTCACCATAATATACTGTTGGTGCCCCCGGCCAGGTCATCTGCATAACAACCGCTTCCATAAATACAGCCTTATTAATCCCTTGTTCCGCAGCCTGTGGCCCCTTAGTAGCAGTCCTTCCAACAACCCTGTTTGTTCTTGTCAGAAAACGTGAATGGTCATGATTTGACAACTCGTTCATGGCAATCATTGAGGACTGTCCGCCAAGTCTTGCCATGTTATGTCTCATATGTGCAACAAAATAATTTGGATTTCCAACTAAATCTCCATTATAGGAATCACTGTGCTTCTCCATTCCTGTGAGAAAATAAGTCACAGGCTCCATAAACGCATCATAATTCATTACAGTATCCCATTCATCACCCTCAAGCCATGCATGTGGATCACCGTAATGCTCTGCAAGAATAACCGCATTAGGATTAGCCTCCTTAACAGCTTTCCTGAATTTCTTCCAAAATTCGTGATTATACTCCTGTGAAAGCCCCAAATCGGCTGCCACATCCAATCTCCAGCCATCCACATTAAATGGCTCCGACACCCATTTCTTACCGATTCCAAGAATATAATTCTCTAACTCCTTAGAGCCCTCATAATTAAGCTTCGGAAGGGTATCATGCCCCCACCAGCCTGAATATGAGCCATTATAAGGCCATGCGCCCTCATCCTGAAACTGGAAAAAATCCCGATATGGACTATTCGCATCCACAAAGGCACCCTTATCGAAGCCTTCACTGCCCTCATATATTCTCTCCCTGTCCAGCCATTTATTAAATGAACCACAGTGATTAAATACACCATCAATAATAATCTTCATTCCTCGTAAATGGGCTTCGCTTACCAGCTTTGCAAACAATTCATTGCTCGCCTCAAGATTAGCATAATTGGCTACTCTTGCTTTATATTTGCTCGCATGCTCATTTGAATTATCCGTTGAGGCAATAGGCATACCGCCATCCTCTACGATTTTTCCAAAATGAGGATCTATATAATCGTAATCCTGAATATCATATTTGTGATTTGAAGGTGATACAAACAGCGGATTAAAATATATAACATCCACACCAAGTCCCTGAATATAATCAAGCTTATCAATAACACCCTGCAAATCTCCGCCGTAAAATTCACGCACCCCCATTGTTGCCGGATATTTATTCCAGTCAGCAACCTGCTTTACCGGCTCTCCAATATATGCATATTCATTATCAACCACGTCATTACTTGTATCTCCGTTATAAAAGCGATCTACATATATCTGATATATTACCGCACCCTTCATCCAGTCCGGTGTAGTAAAACCGGGATAAATAACAAAATTATAGGTAGGATTAAGCTCCCTGTATGGTCCAGCCTGATTATAATATACACTGGTTTTTCCACTTACTGCTTTAAAATAATACTCAGTACGTTCCTCTCCAATAAATACTCTTGCTGTATAATAGTCAAAAAGCGTATTTGTTTCTGTACGCTCCATTGGAATAACCTCATTGTTAACAACAACCTCTACGCTATCCACATTATATTTTGCCGTACGAAATTTAAGTGTAACATATTCATTTGCCTGTGGCTCTGCCGGTCTCCTGTACTCCGCCGTAGCATCCGAAAACATCGCCTTATCATTAAGAACAGGCTTCATATTAGACATATAAATTCTTTTCTTATCAGTATTGGATAAATTCTCTAATTTCTTAGTTATTATCATAAAATACTATATTCCTCCGAAATATAACAGTTTCAAAAAACATCCCCATACTATATTTTATTATTATAACACAACATATTGTATTTTAGAAACTATTTCTTTTAGTTCCCGCTTTCCCCCAGCCGCCACGGGCAAAGCCCTTAGAAAATCTTATAAAGTAAAAAGGCACTGCTTCCGATGCAGTGCCTTTTTAGAGAAGGTATTTCATTTCTTATGGGGTGTAGCAAAAACTATATAATGTATTGGGGGGGTTACGCATATTATAATACCACCACATTACAAATAAGTGTTCACAAACATTACAATTTTTAATAGCTTTTTTTGTGCACTTTGCACATATAGTTATAGCTAACCCTGTAAGAACCTCTATTTCCTTTCATTTACTGTCTATAATAGCTGAAGAAATCCGCCATCTTAGTAACAGCCTCCTCCAAAATCTCAATTCTAGGAAGGTATACCACTCTGAAATGATCAGGCTCATGCCAGTTAAAGCCTCTGCCGTTAATAATAAGAATCTTCTTATCCCTTAATAAATCAAGGGCAAACCTCTCATCATTCACAATATTGAACTTCTTAACATCAATCTTAGGGAATATGTAAAATGCTGCCTTAGGCTTTACTGCACTGATTCCCGGTATATCATTAAGTGCCTTATGTATAAATTCACACTGCTCGTATACTCTGCCGCCTGGTACAACGTAATTCTTAACACTCTGATAGCCTCCAAGTGCTGTCTGAACTATTGACTGTGCAGGCACATTTGAGCATAATCTCATATTTGAGAGCATATTAATACCCTCAATATAGTCCTTTGCAAGCTTCTTATTACCGCTAAGCACCATCCAGCCGATACGATATCCTGCAATCATATGCGACTTTGACAAGCCGCTAAAGGTTACACAGAACAAATCCGGTGCCATAGATGCAATGGAAATATGCTCGTCATCGGTTAAAATTAATCTGTCATAAATTTCATCAGAGAATATAATTAACTGATGCTCTCTTGCCACATCCACAATCTGCTGCAGCACCTCTCTTGGATAAAGCGCACCTGTCGGATTATTAGGGTTAATAATAACAATCGCCTTGGTATTGGCATTAACCTTTTTCTTAATATCATCAATATCAGGATACCATTCAGACTGCTCATCACAAATATAGTGAACCGCCTTTCCTCCTGCCAGATTAACACATGCGGTCCATAAAGGATAATCCGGTGCCGGAACAAGCACCTCATCACCAGCATCTAAAAGTGCCGACATACTTAAGTTAATTAACTCACTGGCTCCATTTCCTGTATAAATATCCTCTATTGTAACATTAGGAACATTTTTATTCTGCATATACTGCATAATAGCCTTTCTTGCAGAAAAAAGCCCCTTTGAGGTCGAATAGCCCTCACATTCAGTCAGCTGGCTTTTCATATCATAAATAACCTCATCCGGCGCACGAAAATCAAATGGTGCAGGATTACCAATGTTCAATTTTAAAATCTGAGTTCCCTGCTGTTCCATTCTTGCAGCCTCATCAACTACCGGACCACGAACATCATATAATACATTATTTAATTTTGCTGATTTCTTAAATTCACGCATAACCTTTTCTCCTTTTGACTTTGTAGTCATTTCCTTATTTACAACATTATCTTTTTCACAGGATAGTTCAATTTGCTTAACAGCTTCAGCTACCCCGATATGTTTACTTGCATTATCCGCCGCAATCCGTCCGCTTCCGCTAAGCCAGCCGGCATCCACCTGTAAATACTCCGCAAGAAATCTAAGTATATTATCCCTTGGAATAGTCTTTCCGCTTACATACTGGCTTACATGACTTTTGCCGAGCTTAATACCGCACTCCTGTGCCGCTCTTATGATATCCACCTGCTTTATATTCTTTTTTTTCATTGCCTCCTGCAATCTTTGACAGAATATATTCTCCTGCATAATATTATCCTCTATGTAAAGTTCAATTTATCATAACCATTTCCAGCTTCGACTGTTTAGGTTCAATTTATTATACTACCATCCTTGTAGCTTTGCAATACCAAAAGTTCAATTTCCTATAACGTAAAAATAACGCCCACACATCTGTGAGCGTTATAATCATGCTATCGTCCTATGCCAAGTAAATCACATACAGTGGAAGCCACACCATCCAAAACACTAATTATTAAAATCAATATCAATATGCGGATATTTTTCATGGTATTCCTTCTGTTGCTCCGCTGTAAAGCAGTTCCCCTCCGCACAAATAGTCTTAAGTGACTTAAACTCAGCAAGACCATCAAGCGAGTTCAATTTACAATCCTCCAACTCAAGCTGTTCCAGATTCGGCATTTCCTTTAGAGGTTCAATGGTTTTAACCGGATTCCCCTCTAAAATCAAATGTCTTACCTTGCTTAAGCCAGCTATTGTACTGACATCCTCTATCTTATGCCCTGTCAGACATAAAACCTCAAGCTGTGGTAAACAATGCAAAAAAGAAATATCTCTTATTCCATACGCTGTTGCCTCTCCCTCCAGATAATGTGCAAAATACGTCAGTTCAGCACAAAACTGGAGACCATCGTAATTACCAATTCCAGAATTAGTTATTTCAAGTTCCTTAAGAGAAGGAAAATGTACCAGAAAATCCAAATTATCCAACCTGACATTTCTAAGCTCAAGAGCCTTCATATTCATGGCTTCCTGCCTCGTAACCTTCTTTTTTAACAGCTTCTTAATAAATGGTAACCCTTTTTTACTTTCCGCAAGTGCAGCCTTATATACTGCCTCGCTTCCAACATCCTGAATAGTAAGCATATTTCTTATCCCCTTAATTAGATGCCCTCATTATTAAAAAGCATCTCAAACTCTTCCCTTGTAACCTTCTCCTTCTTAAGCAGAAGTTCAGCACAGTCATCAAGCACCTGTCTATGCTCTACAATAATATCCCTGGCTTTCTTATAGCAATCATCAATAATTGTTTTAACCTCATTATCAATAGTAGTTGCAACACCCTCGCTATAACCCTTGGTATGTGCCAGATCACGTCCGATAAATACTTCATCATCATCATTATCGTAATTCACAAGACCAAGCTTATCTGAAAAACCATATTTGGTAACCATGGCCTTCGCTGTCTGGGTAGCCTGCTTAATATCCTGAGATGCACCTGTTGTAACATCATCAAATATAAGCTCCTCTGCAATTCGTCCACCAAGGCTTACAATAATATTCTGAAGCATCTTGCCCTTAGTGTTAAATATCTCATCCTTTGCAGGAAGCGGCATGGTATAGCCTGCTGCTCCCACCCCTGTTGGAATAATCGAAATAGTGTGTACCGGACCCACATCAGGAAGCACATGGAATAAAATAGCATGTCCTGCCTCATGATAAGCAGTAATTCTTTTCTCCTTCTCTGATATAACACGGCTCTTCTTCTCTGCACCGATTCCAATCTTAACAAATGCATGCTCAATATCCGGCTGAGTAACAAATGCACGGTTATGTCTTGCTGCATTAATAGCAGCCTCATTCATAAGATTCTCAAGATCAGCACCTGAGAAGCCTGCTGTTGTCTGGGCAACAGTCTCAATATTAACATCATCGCCAAGTTTTTTATTACGGCAATGTACATCCAGAATTTCCTTACGTCCCTTAACATCCGGTCTTCCAACCACTACCTTACGGTCAAAACGCCCCGGTCTTAAGATAGCCGGATCAAGAATATCCACTCTGTTAGTCGCTGCCATAACAATAATGCCTTCATTAACACCAAAACCATCCATCTCTACAAGAAGCTGGTTAAGAGTCTGCTCTCTCTCGTCATGTCCGCCGCCCATTCCGGTTCCGCGACGTCTTGCCACAGCATCAATCTCATCAATAAATATAATACAAGGTGCGTTTCGCTTACCATCCTCAAAAAGATCTCTTACTCTTGAAGCACCTACACCAACAAACATCTCTACAAAGTCTGAACCTGATATGCTAAAGAAAGGCACTCCCGCCTCGCCTGCAACCGCCTTTGCAAGCAAAGTCTTACCTGTTCCCGGAGG
>JAZQLB010000121.1:0-2788 GCA_045542475.1 Lachnospiraceae bacterium
AAAGCTTTCTTACGTCAAGACTCCTTCCGGTGATTTTGATATGTGTGACATTGTTGTTTATTCTGATATTCAGATTGTTTGATTTACAGATTGTTCATGGTGATGAATATCAGGTTAATTATGTCCAGCAGATAGAGAAAACTATTGTTACCCAGAGTACAAGAGGTAATATTTATGACAGAAATGGTGTTCTGCTTGCTTATAATGAGCTAACATATTCCGTGGTTATAGAGGATTGCGGCTATTATGAGGATAGTGATATGAAGAACTCGGAGCTTAATGATATCATTGTAAGAATGTATGATATTATTGATGAACAGGGAGATTCATATTCCATCGATTATCAGATTCGATTAAATAAATACGGTAAATACGAGTTTAATGTAAGTGGTAATTCACTTCTCAGATATTTAAGGGATGTATATGGTCATGGTGCCATTAGTGAGCTTACAGAGGAGGAGCGTAATTCCACACCGGATGATGTTATTAATTATATTAAAGAAAAAAGATATGGAATCAGCGATGAATATAGCAAGGAAGAGGTTTTAAAAATTATTTATATAAGAACCAATCTTGCTACTAATTCCTATAGAAGATATATATCATTTACTGTTGCCACGGATATCTCCCGTGAGACCATGGCTTCAATTCTTGAAAATTCCGATGTTCTTACCGGAGTTACAGTAATTGATGAATATAAAAGAATATATAATTATGGCAAATATATTTCACATCTTATAGGCTATACCGGAAAGGTATCAGCGGATGAGCTGGCACAGCTGCAGCTTGACGACCCAAGCTATGAGGCAAGTGATATTGTCGGCAAGTCAGGTGTTGAAAAGAGCTATGAGC
Source organism: Lachnospiraceae bacterium (assembly GCA_045542475.1). GTDB lineage: Bacteria > Bacillota > Clostridia > Lachnospirales > Lachnospiraceae > CAG-882. The sequence goes on from JAZQLB010000121.1 coordinate 853, forward strand.
TTATTTTAAGCGGTAAAAAAGGAAGTCAGACAGTGCTTGTAGACAGCGTAGGCCGAGTTTTAGAGGTTGTTAAGGAAGAGGAGCCTGTTACGGGTTCTAATATTTATCTTACAATTGATGCAGAGCTTACGATGGAAATCTATGACCTGCTTGAAAGACGTCTTGCAGAAATTCTTGTTTCAAGAATTGTTAATTCTAACGAGGACAGAATGGAAACCGCCGAGGGTGAGACTATTGTAATTCCGATAAAGGATGTCTATTTTGCATTATTTGATAATAATACCTTGTCCATTGATATAATAAATGAAGCCCATGAAACAGGGGCTGCAATGTCAATATATCAGACCTTTGATGAAAGACGTACGCTTGTGTTTGATAATATATATAATGAATTACATGATATTGCTACACCATATGCATTGCTTAGTGATGAAATGCAGGAATACATGACAAATGTTCGAAGAATTCTGATTGATGGAAGTATTCTAAATTCAGATTTAATTGATTCATCGAGTGAAACTTCACAAAAATGGAGCGCTGGAGAGATAAGTTTACGCGAATATTTATATGAAGCTATTGCAAATGGCTGGATAAATATATATAATTTAGATGTTGCAGATGAATATCCAACAATGGATGAAGTTATGGATGCAATTCTGGTATATATTACAGAAGAGTTAAACAGTAATGATGAGCATAATAAGCTTATTATGAAATATCTCATAAATGAGAGCAGAGTAAGCGGCAGGGAAATATGCATGCTTTTAATGGAGCAGAACGCTATTGAATATACGGAAGAAGAGTATATATCAATTTCTAACGGAGCATCGCCATATGATTATATTATAAGTAAGATTAAATCACTGGATATAACTCCTGCCATGCTGGCACTTGATCCTTGTTCGGGGGCAGTAGTTATGGAGGATGCCAATTCAGGTGAGATTCTTGCCATGGTAACATATCCAAGCTATGATATTAATAATTTCTCCGGTTCAATAGATGCTGATTATTATGCATCATTGCTTAATGATAAATCCACTCCGTTGGTTAACCGAGCTACCCAGACAAGAATTGCTCCTGGTTCAACCTTTAAGATTGCAACGGCAATTGCAGGTCTTAAGGAGGGCGTAATCACGGCAGATGAAAGAATAGATGATACCGGTATTTTTGATAAGGTTACCCCGGCACTTAAATGTTGGGTATTCCCTAATAAACACGGTGAAATTGATGTTAAGCAGGCTATAGGTTTTTCATGTAACTATTTCTTCTGTGAGGTGGGTTACAGGCTATGTACGGAGGAAGATGGCAGCATTAATAACGAAAAAGGTCTTGAGATTTTAAGAGACTATGCAATGCAGCTGGGACTGGCAACCAAAACAGGAATACAGATTTCAGAGTCAACGCCTAATGCCTCTTCTGTATCTGCCATTGCTTCCACAATCGGTCAGGGTAATCATGCGTATACGGCTCTTAACCTGGCAAGATATACGGCTACAATTGGTAACGGTGGAACAGTATATAATTCAAGTATTATAAGTAAAGTTGTTGACAGCAATGGAGATGTAATTGAGCTTTTCTATCCTGAGGTATCTAATGAGGTAGAGCTTGATGATTCTATCTGGAGTGCTGTATATGAAGGTGGTCGTAACGTTATTCTTTCGAGTGCCGTAGGTACGGATTTGTTTGAAAAATATCTTCCAGTAACGGTAGGCGGCAAGTCAGGAACTGCCGAGGAGAATAAAAACAGAGGTAACCATGCTAACTATATTACATGGGCTCCGTATAATAATGCGGAGGTTGCGGTTTCAGTAATGATACCGAATGGATATGCAGCCGTTAATGCCGGAATAATGTCGTATTATGCTTTATCTGCATATTATGATTCATTTATTCCATCACAGGTATATGCGGATACAGAGGGTTTCTTAACTATAAT
>JAZQLB010000122.1:0-1601 GCA_045542475.1 Lachnospiraceae bacterium
AACACAGTGTGACTCAATTATTAGAAATAATGCAAGACTTTATCCATATGATACCATGGAGGATGATTATGATGAGAAGACACTCCGTGGCAGCTCACAGGAAATCGCAGAGAGCATGAGACATGAGCTTCAGGAGAAGGTTAATGAAGCAGGTCTTGAGATTAAGGAGGTCAGAATTACACATCTTGCATATTCTGACGAAATTGCATCTGCTATGTTGCAGAGACAGCAGGCAGTTGCTATAATAGCTGCAAGACAGAAGATTGTCGAAGGTGCTGTAAGCATGGTTAAGATGGCTATTGACCAGCTTGGCGAGGAAGAGGTTGTTGTACTTGACGAGGAGAGAAAGGCAGCAATGGTAAGTAATCTCTTAGTTGTACTTTGTGGCAACAAGGATGCCCAGCCAATAGTTAATAGCGGTTCAATATACTAAGAAATGGAGGCGTTCGTAGCGAATGGGAAATATTAATGAGGAACAGGAACTTGTAGAACGTCTGAGGAAGCTGGAAGCCCTCGAGGCTGAATTAGCCAAAAAAGAGGATGATATTGCAAAAAAGGCAGAGAGTATAAAGGCAAAGGAAAAGGCAATGAAGGAGAGTGAGAAGGCGAAGAAGCAGGTATTGCTTAGACTTGCTCCGTCTCTTTGGGAGGATTTGGCAAGATGGGCTGAGGAGGATTTCCGGTCAATAAACGGTCAGATAGAGTATTTACTTTCCGAGTGTGTCAGGTCGAGGAAGAAGTAGCGTAATGAGGTATGAGGGGAATATATTGATTTTGTGCCAGAAGAGGAGAGCTAATCAGCTCTCCTCTGTCCATTTTTCGGTAGTTTTTTTTAAGGTCTTGTGAAGATATCTTTCTATAGTGGTCTCATTATTTGCAAGCTTAATAAGTGTACCTGCCTTGTCAGACAGTCGTTTGCTTTCGTTATAAGCACCATTAAGGTAGGTGAGATATGCCTTATTGCAGTATATTTTTCCAAGCAGTTCAATTATCTGGTTATAGTGGCTGACAACAAAGGCTATACCCTTATCGGTAACCTCCATGGACTCGTCAATCTGAAGATTAATGGCAAGGTATCTGCTTAAATAAAAGCTGGCAGAGGTATATATCGTTCCGATTAAGGAGGGTTGAAGATACCCCTTTTCAAGGTGGGTAAATACAACACGACCTAAATCAATAGATGCCTGTACATTGTTGCTTTTATTAATATCTCGTTCCTTCCAGAACAATGCGGCAGACATGTATATTAGTGCCCACAGCTCATTAATGCTGTAGAATTCATAGGACTCCATTTTCTCGACTGAAAAATCCGGTTTGGTTAGCCTTATGGCATTTAGTGCAAGCTCATATGCTTCATCAAATTGCTTATCAAGATTGGTAAGAATATGTGAGAGCTTTCCCATAATATATTGCTTGGGTTCACCGGAGGCATAGAAGGGATAGTTTTTCTCAAGCTCATTAATATAGCTTCGGGCTTCCTCAAATCTGGACTGGCTGATAAGTGTATCGATCTCGAAGCAATGGAGCTGATGGGACTCATTATCCATATAGTTTAAATGAGAAAAGAACATATTAGGGTCCACGCCAAGCTTAGTCATAAG
>JAZQLB010000123.1:0-3772 GCA_045542475.1 Lachnospiraceae bacterium
TCAACAGCTTTGACCAGGAGGGCGTACAGCTTGGTAAGGTGCTTGCTAAGAAGGTGCTTGCACATGAGACTGTTGGGGCACTTAAGATGTATAGTGATTTATTAAATATTTAAATATAACGGTAATACATGGTTGATATGGGCTGCCGCTCTGACGGGATAATGTTAGGGCGGCGGTTTTTTGGTTAGTAAATTGGTTTTACTTATATGGATAAAATATAGCTGTTCTTGTTTGACAGAATTTATGATAAGATATTTATTGATTAATATATGGATTAATAAAGTATTGTAAGATGATATATGAGGTAATGTGGTATTTATGAAAAAAGTAAGTTTTAAATTTATAATGCTGAATATAGGAATTGTATTAATAATTGGAAGTCTGCTTGGAATTTTCTCATATATGGTTATAGGTGACAGCTTGTTTAGCTGGCAGCTTCATTTGGGGATAGGATGTGCCATTAGCTTCGGTATGTTTGGATATGTGGTGGTTAATATATCCTCTAAAAAGATAATTGATAAAACCATAAAGGAAAATGTGGAGTTATGCAATTTCAAAAGCTGCTATACATTTGATATTGATGATGGTGTTATTAAGATTGATGTGAAGGGAGGGCGTGTCGCATATATCACAAGGTGGAATCCTTTTGAATTTCAAGTGATGTGGGCAAGGGATATTAGTGATATAAAATGGGATTATCAGAAAGGTCCCTTTGGTGGAACAAGATACTTGTATGTCAGATTGTGTTATAATGGAAAGATACAGAAGCTTTCGATATTTTCATCAAGGCAGATGCACAGCCTGACAGACGGGGGGGTAAGGAGCGCAGCATTAAGGGCAGATAAAATAGTGAAGTACCTGCAACAGGCTAAAGCGACCACAGTCGTAGTGAATCCGGAGTATAAGTCGCTTATAGAGCAGGGGAGGGTCATAAATTATTTAGAGTAAAATTTTAAATTATATTGGAAAAAAATCTCAAATTACTACTTGACAGCCTAAATGCGTAGTGATAGACTACTAAAGGTTAGTAGCGACTAATTGTTTGTCTGAAAATAGGAGGACGACATGAATTTAACAGAAGCGCAAGTAGGAGAAGAGTACATTATTAAAGAGATAGTTACAGACGATGAAGAACTTAATGCTTTTCTTTTTTCGTTAGGGTGCTATAGCGGTGAGCCTATTACAGTGGTTTCTAAGCTTAAGGGTGGCTGCGTTGTGTCAATTAAGGATGGAAGATATAATATTGATAATTATTTGGCAGAAGCTATCATAGTATAGTAATGTATAATGTGGTGAGTTAATCACCACATATATTTTTAACGAGTGGTTAGTGTGCACTATCCGAGGTTAGATAATTATTCGAAGGGTAAGATACAAGTAATAAAAATTAGGAGGAACCTAAAATGAGAATTGCTTTAACAGGTAATCCAAATAGTGGTAAAACCACTATGTACAATGCACTCACGGGTAGAAATGAGCGTGTTGGTAACTGGGCAGGTGTTACAGTTGATAAGAAAGAAAGCCCAATTAAAAAGAACTATTATGAAGGTACAGAGGAATTAATTGCAGTAGACCTTCCAGGTGCGTACTCAATGTCTCCATTTACATCAGAGGAGAGCATTACAAGTGGATATGTTAAGAATGAGAATCCTGATGTTATTATTAACATTGTGGATGCTACCAACTTAAGCCGTAGCTTATTCTTTACCACACAGTTATTAGAATTAGGAATTCCGGTAGTTGTGGCTCTTAATAAGAGTGACATTAACAATAAGAAGGAAACTAAGATTGATACAGAAACATTATCAGAAAAGTTAGGTTGTCCTGTTGTTAATACTGTATCTACATCATCTAATGGTCTGGTGGATGTTGTTAAGGCGGCAGTTGCACTTAAGGGTTCTTCTCAGAAGGCTCCTTATTCACAGGGTGATATTGATTTAAAGGATAAGTCAGCGGTTGAGGCAGCAGACAGAAAGCGTTTTGAGTTCGTTAATAAGGTTGTTGCAGCAGTTGAGACACGTAAGGTATTAACTAAGGAAAAGAATTCACAGGATAAGATTGATGCGGTTCTTACTAATGCTTGGCTTGGTATTCCGATCTTTGCTGTAATAATGTTCTTGGTATTCTATATTTCGCAGTCAACAGTAGGTACTTGGATTGCTGACTGGTTAGTTGGCTGGATTGAGACCGGACAGGAGTTCGTTGCAGGTCTTGTAGAAAATGCAAATCCATTCTTACAGTCACTTTTAGTTGATGGTATTATTGGCGGTGTTGGTGCCGTTGTAGGCTTCCTTCCGCTTGTAATGGTAATGTATTTCCTTATTGCTTTACTTGAGGATTGCGGTTACATGGCTCGTGCAACAATAGTACTTGACCCAATCTTTAAGAAGGTTGGTCTTTCAGGAAAGTCAGTTATTCCTATGGTAATCGGTACTGGCTGTGCTATTCCGGGGGTTATGGCTTGTCGTACAATCCGTAATGAGAGAGAGCGTAGAGCAACAGCTATGCTTACACCATTTATGCCATGTGGAGCTAAGCTTCCTGTTATTGCCCTTTTTGCAGGTGCATTCTTTGCAGATGCAACATGGGTTGGCGTTGTAATGTATTTTGTAGGAATTCTCTTAATTTTATTAGGAGCTTTATTAGTAAATAAGCTTACAGGACACAAGTATAGAAAGTCATTCTTTATCATGGAGCTTCCTGAGTATAAGCTTCCAAGCTTAAAGAGAGCGTGTATTTCAATGTTATCTCGTGGTAAGGCATATATTGTTAAGGCTGGTACGGTTATCCTTGTATGTAACACAGTAGTTCAGATTATGCAGTCATTTAACTGGAATCTTCAAGTGGTTGAAGAGGGAATGGAGAATACCTCAATTCTTGCATCGATCGCATCACCAATTGCTGTAATATTAGTTCCTATTGTAGGTATTGCAGCTTGGCAGTTAGCAGCTGCAGCTGTTACAGGCTTTATTGCTAAGGAGAATGTTGTTGGTACATTAGCTGTATGTTATGCTTTAACAGATTTTATCGATACAGAGGAATTAGCGTTAATGGGTGGTGCTAACGAGGTTGCTGTAGCAATGGGGATTACTAAGGTTGCAGCTTTGGCATACTTAATGTTTAACCTTTATACTCCGCCATGCTTTGCTGCACTTGGTGCAATGAATTCAGAGATGCAGAGCAAGAAGTGGTTATGGGGTGGTATCGCACTCCAGTTAGGTACAGGTTATGTTATAGGCTTCCTTGTTTATCAGATTGGTACACTTATTACAGAGGGTACACTTGGTGCTGGCTTTGTTCCGGGTCTTATTGTAGTAATTGCTTTTGCGGCTATTATTGCATTCTTAATCCACAGAACAAATAAGAGTATAGCAGCTGAATATTCTTTAAAGCAGAATGCGTAATTAACACATAAGGAGTTTTATCAGTATGGAGAATTTTATTATTGTAGTCGTACTTCTGATAATTGTCGGCTTAGCAGTAGCATACATAATAAAAGAGAAGAAAAAGGGCGTTAAGTGTATTGGCTGTCCGGCAGCCGGTAATTGTGCCCACAAATGTAATAGTGCTTCCGGCGGTTGTAGCTGTGGCGATGAAGAGGGGCATTGTAAGGATCATACTGATACGAAAGAATAAGTATAATATAAGAGCTTTTATCCTGTAGATGGAAAATTTATAGGATAGGAGCTCTTTTTTTCTTTAAGAAAATATGGGGGCAATGCAACGAAGAATACAACCGGTGAATTATCAGAAAAAATACTTGGTATTTACC
>JAZQLB010000124.1:0-2225 GCA_045542475.1 Lachnospiraceae bacterium
CATGGAATCCTCTACAGTTACCATAATCTCATGAAGCTTTTCGCCCTCACGGATACCTATTTCAGGCATCTTACAACCGGGCAACATTGCTTCTGCCAAATCTGTAATCTTAAAGGAAGGGATCTTGGAAATAAAGGTTTCGCCACCCTTTGCCTCTTCCAATGCCTTAATTACCAGTTCAACGCCCTGACGCAAACTAATCCAGAAACGGGTCATACGATAATCAGTAATGGGAAGCTCTGTTCCACCATTCTTGATAATATTGTGGAAAAGGGGAATAATGGAGCCACGGCTACCTGCCACATTACCATAGCGAACGATGGAGAAGTTAATATCCTTATCTCCCGCATATGCATTAGCAGCAATAAACAGCTTGTCCGATACCAGCTTGGTACCACCGTACAGATTTACCGGATTTACTGCCTTGTCAGTAGACAATGCCACTACCTTTTTTACTCCTTTATCCAAAGCTGCATCAATCACATTCTGTGCGCCGTGGATATTGGTCTTTATGGCTTCTGCCGGATTGTACTCACAAGCAGGTACCTGCTTCATGGCCGCTGCATGAATAACATAATCCACACCTTCGAAAGCACGCATCAATCTTTCCTTATCTCTCACATCGCCGATAAAGAATCGTAACTTACTCTTATGCTCCTTGAACTCGTTCTGCATCATGTACTGCTTAAACTCATCACGGGAGTAAATGATAATCTTCTTGGGATTATAATTCTCCAACACGTATCTGGTAAATGCTTTACCAAAACTACCTGTACCGCCTGTTATTAATATGGCTTTATCATTTAACATCTCTATTCCTCACTTTCGCTTATGTCTAAACACATTATCCCATATATTTTAGCATATCATGTGCAGAAACGCAAATTATTCTATGGATTTACTTTCTTAAGATTTAACAAATTTCCCCTTACCTTGACACCTGCAAAGACGAACTCTATAATAATTACAAAACCTATGATTTTATTGCAAACAGGAGATTCCATATGCACAAGAAATTGAGAATAGCTATTGCCGGAACAGGATATGTGGGACTTTCCTTAGCCGTTCTGCTTGCACAACATAATACTGTCTATGCAGTCGATATTAATCCCCTCAAAATAGATATGATTAATCGTCGCATTTCTCCTATTGCAGATACAGGTATTGCCGAATATCTATCTACAAAGGATTTAGACCTGACTGCAACTTTAGACGCAGAATATGCCTATTCCTCAGCAGATTTTGTAGTTATTGCTACACCTACTGATTACGATGCGGAGAAAAACTTCTTTGACACATCTGCCGTTGAACAGGTGATTCATCAGGTGATACATTGTAATCCCCAAGCATATATTGTGATAAAATCCACTGTTCCTGTAGGTTATACAGATAGTATCCGTGCCAAAACAGGAAGCAAAAACATTTTATTCAGTCCCGAATTTTTGCGGGAATCCAAAGCTTTGTACGATAATCTATATCCCAGTCGTATTATTGTAGGAACTGATTTACAGGATGACGCATTAACTCAAGCTGCCCATACCTTTGCCTCCCTTTTGCAACAGGGGGCCCTAACAAATAATATCAACACATTATTTATGGGCTTTACGGAAGCAGAAGCTGTAAAGCTATTTGCCAACACCTATCTGGCACTTAGAGTCAGTTATTTCAATGAACTGGATACCTATGCGGAAACCAAAGGCTTGGATACTCGTTCCATTATAGAAGGGGTTTGTATGGACCCACGAATCGGTTTTCAATATAATAACCCCAGCTTTGGCTACGGGGGGTACTGTTTGCCTAAGGACACCCGGCAACTGCTGGCTAATTACGAGGATGTACCAGAAAACTTAATTCATGCCATTGTGGAATCCAATCGTACCCGTAAGGATTTTATTGCTGACCAGATATTGCAAAAGCTTGGTTGTAGCAATGGCACTAATTCTAATGTTCCCGTTACCATAGGCGTTTATCGTCTGACCATGAAAACCGATTCTGATAATTTTCGCCAAAGTTCCATACAAGGGGTTATGGAACGTCTAAAATCCAAGGGCGCTACACTTATTATTTATGAGCCTACACTCCGCAATGCGGATACTTATATGAACAACAGGATTGTAAATGACTTAGAAAAGTTTAAACAAATCAGTACTGTTATAATTGCCAACAGATACGATAATCAACTGGATGATGTAAAAGGAAAAGTCTATACCAGAGACCTTTTTCAC
>JAZQLB010000125.1:0-14738 GCA_045542475.1 Lachnospiraceae bacterium
CACCTGCATTAGCAGCCTTACCAGGAGCGAAGAGAACACCATTCTTCTGAAGATATTCTGTAGCCTCAAGAGTAGTAGGCATGTTAGCACCCTCTGCAACTGCGATACAGCCGTTAGCAACTAACATCTTAGCATCTTCAAGGTTAAGCTCGTTCTGTGTAGCACATGGAAGAGCAACATCACACTTAACGCTCCATACGCCCTTACCTTCATGGTACTCTGCGCTTGGTCTTGCAACGGCATACTCTGTAAGTCTTGCTCTCTTAACTTCCTTAACTTCCTTAAGAAGAGCTACATCGATTCCTTCTGGGTCATAAATCCAGCCGTTTGAATCTGAACATGTAACAACCTTGGCACCAAGCTCCTGAGCCTTCTTGATTGCGTATGTGGCAACGTTACCTGCACCTGAAACAGCAACAGTCTTGCCCTCGATTGTATTGTTATTGCACTTAAGCATCTCTGCTGTGAAATATAAAAGACCGAAGCCTGTAGCCTCTGTACGGGCAAGTGAACCGCCGTATGTAAGGCCCTTACCTGTAAGAACGCCCTCGTATACGCCACGGATTCTCTTATACTGTCCGAACATATAGCCGATTTCTCTTGCACCTGTACCGATATCGCCGGCAGGAACGTCTGTATCAGCTCCGATATACTTGCATAACTCTGTCATAAAGCTCTGGCAGAATGCCATAATCTCTCTGTCTGACTTACCCTTAGGATCGAAGTCAGAACCACCCTTACCACCACCGATAGGAAGTCCAGTTAAAGAGTTCTTAAATATCTGCTCGAAGCCTAAGAATTTAATAATACCAAGATTTACTGAAGGATGAAGTCTGATACCACCCTTGTATGGTCCGATTGCTGAGTTAAACTGTACTCTGTAGCCTGTGTTAACCTGAACCTGTCCGTTATCATCTACCCATGGAACACGGAACTTGAACTGACGCTCTGGCTCGCAAATTCTTTCAAGAACAGCTTCTTTTTTATATTTTTCTTCGTTAGCATCGATTACAGGTCTTAAAGAGTTAAGTACCTCTGTTACTGCCTGAATGAATTCCGGCTCTGATGCGTTTTTCTCTTTAACGCGTGCTAATACCTCGTCTACGTATGACATAAATTTTACCTCCTAAAGTGGTTTTAAGTCTCCCTGTAAAAGAAGGAGCGGGCAAATATGCATGCACACTTTGCTTCATTAACGTATTGTACTATAAAACTATATACAGTGCAATATAAAATTTTTTAAATTTTATGGGAATATGGTATTAGATGATTGGCATATTGATATTTATATAATGTTTATGTTAAAATTAAATATATTCTTAATTTAATGGAGGGAAAAGATAAATATATGACATTTATGCATTCACCACTTGATATTGCTAACAGCTATATCGAGATAGGAAAAAGTAAGGCGTTATTGCCTGTTTTTAAGATGTTTTTACTTGGTATTATGGCGGGGGTGTTTATTGGTTTTGCAGGGCTTGCTTCACAGGCGGTTGCAGCAACAATACCTGACCCTAATCTGGCTAAACTCGCAGCATCTCTGGTATTTCCGGCAGGTCTTGCCATGGTATTGATAGCAGGTAGTGAGCTTTTTACAGGTAATAATCTTATTATTATTTCTGTTTTGCAAAAGGAAGTAAGTGTTATTGCAATGTTTAAGAATTGGGCAGTTGTATTTGCAGGTAATTTTATTGGTGCATTTATTGTTGCATATCTGGTGGTTTTAGGTGGAACACCGGAGTTGTTTGGCGGAAAGCTTGCCACTACACTTGTTAATACAGCAACTGCTAAGGCTACACTTTCAATTAGTGATGCTTTTATAAGGGGAATGTTGTGTAACTTTTTAGTATGTCTGGCTGTGTGGATGAGCTTTGCAGCTAAGTCTGTTAATGGTAAGATGGTAGCCCTGTATTTTCCTATAATGATATTTGTGTTATGCGGCTTTGAACATAGTATTGCTAATATCTTTCTTATTCCGGCAGGATTATTTACTGCCATGGAATATGGAATTGCAGCAGAGGGACTTACATGGTTTGGATTTTTTATAAATAATTTAATACCTGTTGTTATAGGTAATACCATAGGTGGTGCAGGTCTTGTAGGCTATGTATACTGGCTTATTTACCTTAAGCATACTAAGGGTATTGAGGCTTCTGTAGAGGATGAAGAGTTAGATCACGCAGAAGGTTATTAATTGAATATTTACTAAGGACACCGGGGCAGGCACTAAGGAAAGTGAGGCATTATTATGAAGGAACATATTAAAGCAACCCTTACACAGGCATGGTATAATCTTTTTGTTTTTGCAAAATGGCTGTTACTGGCTTCATTAATAGGAGTTACAGTAGGTGGAGTAAGCACGGTATTTGCACATCTGATGAAGCTGGTTACGGAATTCAGAACAGAGAATACATGGGTGATTTTTCTTTTACCATTGGCAGGAATTATGATAGTAGGTCTGTATAGTCTTACCTCAAGCAAGGATGACAAGGGAACCAATACGATTCTTTCAAGAATACATTCAGGTGTGCCTGTTCCGATTAAAATTGCCCCACTTATTGTTGTTTCTACGGCAGCCAGCCATATGTGTGGTGCATCTGTTGGAAGAACCGGTGCGACACTTCAGTTGGGAGGAAGCCTTGGTAATCTTATTGCCAAAATTATTCCGCTTGATGAGCAGGATAAAAAGACACTTGTTATGTGCGGTATGAGTGCAGCTTTTGCCACCATATTTGGTACGCCTATGGCAGCAGCAATTTTTTCTATTGAGGTAGTTAATGTTGGTGTTATGTATTATTCTGCTTTGGTGCCATGTATTTTTTCAGCGCTTATTGCAAATCAATTTGCTGCGGCCAGAGGAATTGAGCCGGAAGCATTCTTTATAAAAAATGTACCGGAGCTTAACTTTACTAATGCGGTTCAGACTATTGTACTGGCACTTATTATGGCACTTGTAAGTATTGCTTTTTGTATGATGCTCAGAGGCTCAGGAAAATATTTCAAAAGGTTTTTTAAAAATGCATACATAAGAGTTCTTGTTGGAAGTGCTGCAATAATACTTATTACAATTGCCGTACGTAGTTCGGATTATATGGGACCAGGAATAAACATTGTGGAAAAGGCAATAGCCGGTGAAGCTGTTCCATATGCCTTTGCTCTTAAGATGCTGCTTACTTCCCTTGCCATAGGGTGTGGTTTTAAGGGAGGAGAGGTTGCCCCATCGTTTTTTATTGGTGCAACCTTAGGCTGTGTAATAGGGCACATAATTGGTCTGGAGCCGTCATTGGCAGCAGCTGTAGGAATGATTGCAATGTTTTGTGGGGTTACCAATTGCCCTGTGAGTTCATCTTCAATTGCATTTGAATTATTCGGATATCAGGCGGTTCCGTTTTTCCTTATCGGTAATTCCATTAGCTATCTGATGAGCGGTTATTATGGCTTATACAGTGACCAGATAATAAGTGCATCAAAGCATACACTTAGTTTTGAACAAAGAAAGGCAAAGTAATTATGAAAATCTCATCTCTTACAATAAAAAACTTCAAGTCAATACGCACACTATCCATGAAGAATATTGATAATGCCCTTATAGTTGTGGGAAAGAACAGCGTAGGTAAAACGGTAATTCTTGATGCCATTATGGCAGCAGCCGGACATTATCAGGTTAAGGCGGCTGATTTTAACGGGCCTAACAGTATTGAGATAAGTGTAAGACTTTCTATTAATGATAATGATTTGATGCTTTTAAATAAAAACGGAATTGTAAGCAGATATAAAAGATATGATTTGTGGTATAAGGATTTTTTGAGTAAGCTTCCGTCTTATAGCGGGGGCGAACTTTTTTTTACCTTTATTGCCACTCATGAAGGGAAAGTCCGATATGCTGACGGGGTTAAGAAGCATAATAAGTATATAGCGGAGGTTTTACCTAAGATTCACTATATTTCCCACGCCAGAGAGGTGGAGGAACTTCAAAGGGAGATTTTCCTCGGAAATAAGGAGCTTAAGCTGCTTAATGATAACATATGCATGTTCGATGAGAGCAGGCACTGCAATGACTGCTTTAATTGTATAGGCAGGCTGGAGAATAAGGCAGCAGGTGAGCTTACAATTAATGAGTCGGCTAAGCTTTTGCAATATAAGCTTACTAAGCTTAACATGGATAATTTTATGGACAGGCTTAATGAGAATTTCAGCAAGAATGGTGGAATTGACGAGAGTCTGTACCTTAAGGCAAATGATGATTTTATGAAGCAGCTGATTCCTGAAATTCATGTAAAGGGTAGGGATACAGATGCTACAAGCTCTATTTCCGGTATGGGAGAGGGGCTTAAAAGTATGTACATTCTGTCTTTGCTGGAGACATATATTGAGGATGAGGACAAGATTCCAAGTATTATTATGATTGAAGACCCGGAGGTTTATCTGCATCCACAGCTTCAAAAAACAGCCAGTGAGATTTTGTATAAGCTGTCAAAGAAAAATCAGGTGATTTTCTCAACCCATTCACCTAACATGATATTTAATTTTAACTCAAGGCAGATTAAGCAGGTCAGAAGAAATGAGTCGGGCTATACAATTGTTAAGGAGGACCCGGATATCGACAGGATTTTAGATGATTTGGGGTATTCGGCAAACGATCTTATGAATGTGAGCTTTGTATTTCTGGTGGAGGGAAAGCAGGACAGCCACAGACTTCCGTTGCTTCTTAAGAAATACTATGGAGAGACCTATGATGATGAGGGTATGTTGCAGAGAGTGGCAATTATTTCCACCAACAGTTGTACCAATATCAAGACCTATGCAAATCTGAAATATATTAATAAGCTCTATATCAAGGATCAGTTTCTTATGATTCGTGATGGAGATGGTAAGGATGCGGATTATTTGAAACGTCAGTTATGCGGCTACTATAAGGAGAGAAGCAGGGCGGATAAGGGTAATCTTCCGAGGGTAACGGAAAAGAATGTATTAATTCTTAAATATTATTCCTTTGAGAATTATTTCCTTGACCCGGAGGTTATGGCGCGGATTGGCGTGGTGGACAGTGTTGAGCAGTTTTATGATATCCTGTATGCCAAATTTAAGGAATATCTGCATAGATTAAAAAGTGTAAGGCTAATGTGCGAAAAGCTTAATATAACTATCAGAACCAGACAGGATATTATTGACAACATGGAAAATATCAGAATCTATGTAAGAGGGCATAATTTGTATGATATTTTTTACGGAAGATATAAGGGCGAGAAGGAAACGGCAATTCTTAAGCGTTATATTGATATAGCTCCAAGGGAGACCTTTAAGGATATACTGGAGTCTATTGACAGCTTTGTATATTTTGATAATAAGAAAACTAACAGATAACAGAGGGACACAATGAACAGGATTATTAGATTTATTAAAAGTGAGATTGTATTATGTATTGCGGCAGTACTTGCTGTGATATCCATGTTTTTTGTGGCTCCGTCAAAGGAGTATGCAGGATATATTGATTTTAAGACACTGGCATTGCTTTTCTGCCTTATGAGCGTTGTGGCAGGCTGGCAGAAGGCTGGTGTGTTTGATATGCTGGCAGCTAAGCTGCTTGCCGGAATACGTAACGTAAGAATGCTTATTGCAGTACTGGTAATGCTGTGCTTCTTTTCATCAATGTTTATTACTAATGATGTGGCACTTATAACCTTTGTTCCCTTTACAATACTGCTGCTTAATATGGCAAAAAAGCAGGATAAGATAATATATACCGTTGTAATGCAGACGGTGGCGGCAAATCTTGGAAGCATGCTGCTTCCTGTGGGTAATCCCCAGAATCTTTATCTGTATGGTCTGGCAGGCATGAGCTTTGTGGAATTTATACAGGATATGCTTATTATATGGCTTGCTTCCTTTGTAATGATTATGGTTTCGGTATTATTAACCGGAAAGGAAGAGCTGACCTGTGACTTTGATTCCTTTGCAGATAAAAAGAGCGATAAAAAGGCAGGCATAATCTATCTGGGATTATTCATTATCTGCCTCGGAACTGTGGCGGGATTAATTCCTTATCAGGCAGTACTTGGGATAATTTTAGTTACCATATGTATATTTGATATTAAGCTGCTTAAGCAGGTGGATTATATGCTTCTGCTTACCTTTGTGTGTTTTTTTATATTTATTGGCAATGTAAAGGCAATTCCGGAATTATCCTCAATGCTTGGGGGAATTATTAAGGGCAATGAGCTATGGGCTGGAATTCTCGCCAGTCAGGTTATCAGCAATGTTCCGGCAGCAATTCTTTTATCAGGCTTTAGCGAGAATATTAAAATGCTTTTATGGGGCGTAGATATTGGAGGGCTTGGAACACTGATTGCTTCCCTTGCCAGTCTGATTTCGTATAAGATATATATAAAGTCTGAGAACAGCAATGGAAAGAAATATTTTGTGCAGTTTACGGTGGTGAATGTGGTATATTTGGCGGCACTTGGTGTGATAGCTTTAGTTGTAAGCTAGAAGGTAGGATTAATATGGAATATGCAAGTTATAAATTGAAAAATATGGAAAAAATTTCAAAAAGTACTTGCATTTTCCATAATACATGATATAATAAAGTTAACTTGAGAGACGAACTTAATACGAATGGGCAAACTTATCGAAAGGTAAGGACGCAAAGCCAAGGGTCTTCGCTGAAAAGCATGGCAGCCGGTTGCATTATAGGTTGAGCATCCGGTAGAAGATAACGGATGTTTTTTTTATGTATTGGGAGATGCATTAAGGAACAGCTCAGAATTAGGGAACTGTATATTAAGTTGTTCTTAAGGGATAGTATATTAGGTTGAACAGAATATTGGGCAAACTTACCGAAAGGTAAGGACGCAAAGCCAAGGGTCTTCGCCGAAAGGCATGACAGCCGGTTGCAATCATTGTTGAGTCGCAGTTAATGATTTTTTAGAGAGCATCCGGTACGAGTATCGGATGCTTTTTCAGTATCTGAACAGTAGGTTGAACAGTTAAGTCGAAAACTAAACAAAATGGGCAAACTTATCGAAAGGTAAGGACGCAAAGCCAAGGGTCTTCGCCGAAAGGCATGACAGCCGGTTGCATGAGTCTTTTCCTCATTATTAAGAGATAATCTAGCCCGCCATCTAACCCACGGGAGGGACTCATTATGAAGAATTTATTCAAGAAGGCAGTTAAGCTCACAACAGTAGCAACATTATTATCATCAATCATTTTAGGAACAATTTACGTACATGAGACACAGGTAGATGCGAAGTCACTTGCAATCACAGTTAAGCCTGTAGTAGTTGTAGAAGAGACTGCAACAGAGACAGAGGCAACAGTTGTTGAGACAACAACAGAGGCGATTGTAACAGAGGAGACTACAGTAGAGGAAACAACCGTAGAAGAGACAACAACAGCTGTAGAAGTTATTGAGACAGAGGCAGTTGAGACAATAGAAGAGACACAGCCTGTAACAGAAGAGGTTACAACAGAGGCTGTAACAGAGGCTGTAACTGAAGAAGAGACATCAGAAGAAGTTACAGAGGCTGAGACAACAACAGAGGAAGTAACAACCGTAGAAGAGACAACACCAGCTCCAACAGAGCCAGCTACAGAAGCACCTGTTGAGACACAGCCTGAGGTTGAGGCGGAGACATTAGCAGCTGCACCAGCAGTAACATACACAGATGTAACCTTCAAGGATGGTTATAATACATATAAGTTTGCAACACTTGAAGAGGCAATGGCTTCTCTTAATATTGCAACACTTTCTAACGAGGAAGCTAACGCAAGAGCTAATGCAAATAAGTCAACATATTCTTCACAGGCAGCAAGAGTTCTTGAACTCATCAATGAGTACAGAACAGCCAATGGTCTTGCAGCAGTAGCTTATGATGATACAATTGCAACAGCAGCAATGCACAGAGCAGCTGAGAGCGCATATGCTAACTGGAATATGACAGCATATGAGAATGGAACAACTAAGAGACATATCAGACCGAACTTCCAGAAGGCAAGTACAATTCTTGAGAACTATGGTTTATCAGGAAGCTTTGGCGAGAACTATGGAAGATATCAGGCATCTCCTGAGGAGATTCTTGATGGATGGAAGAATTCTTCTTCACACAATGCACTTATGTTAGGCGGTTCATACACAAAGTGTGGTATCGGCGTAGCACAGGATAGCGAAGGATATTTCTACTGGATAGCAATATTTATGTAAGATTTATCCAACAGATAGCTTATTTCTCAACCTAATATAGACTTAACAACAAACCCGCACGTCCCCTCCCGTTCGTGCGGGTTTGTTGTTTCACTACATCAAATGCAGCCTCTTAGCGAGCCTTCCTATCCTCATTCCCATCGGAAAATCAGGAAGGTCTTTTTCTTTAATTCCGCCTAAAACAATAATAAGAATAAAGTATAATACTACAGCAACCACAAGCGAAATCAGGCAGGCAATAGTATTGGAGTTAAAGGTTGCATTTCCCAGTAAATATATAAGATATGCTCCGGCAGCCATTATAGCTGAGGCAATTAATGGAATTATAAAGCTTTCCTTTATTTCCTGATTATAACGGAGCTGTTGTTTTAGCACATGGGCATTTAACAGACATACAACTAATGGAAAGGTTACATTTCCAATAACAAGGGAATATATACCTAGTGGAGTAAACTTAAGCAATATACATACAAGGAGAATATGGATTCCTAAGGATATCGCTGAATGGGTTACAGGCTTGCGCATAAGGTTAATACCCTGTAGCGCAGCGTTGGTTACGGTGGACAGTGCATAAAATATAACTGCCAGACTTCCTGCTAAAAGTAATTTGCCTCCAAGCTCATAATCAGTATTGCGGAACAGTAATCGGACTATAGGGGTTCCAAGAACTGTTAGTCCGGCAGCACAAGGAATTGCTAAAATCATATTGAACTTCACCGACATTGCAAGCTTTTTGCGAATGGCAGGTCTGTCTCCTTTGGTAAAGGAGCCTACAATGGTTGGAACCATTGATGATGCCATGGCTGAGGATATGGCTATTGGGACATTTACTAAAAGCTTATACTTGGTACTGTATATTCCATAGGTGGCAGCTACCGCCTCTTCCTTGGAAATATTTGAATATATCATGCTATCAAGCACACCAATTATCTGATATACAGTCTGGCTTAGGATAACAGGAACAATCGTGGCTATCAGCATTTTGTATATATCAAGATAGGTGTCATTGCTTGGAGTATGGTCACGATGTATTTGATTTTTTACTATTGGATGATATATTATATATACAAATACAAGGAATAATAATCCGGTAATGGCACCGAGTAAGGTTCCCATGGTTCCACCGGCGGCACCCCAGCCGTCAACCACTGTAGAATCTGAATGTCCCTTTATAAAGGACCATGCAAAATACACGCTGGTAGCGGCATTGACTATCTGTTCAAATATCTGCGAAACGGCAGTAGGCATCATGGTTTTTCGGGCTTGGAAGAAGCCGCGGAGAGTTCCCAGTATAGCTACTACAAAAACTGTTATTGCGAGTACTTTTAATGGGATAGCAATTCCTGTATACTTACTGTAAAAGGCAGCTTCTATAAAGTCTGCACCGAAGAATAAAAGCAATGCCATTATTCCGCCGGATACAATGGAGAATACCAGTGCAGCGATAAATATCTGCATGGAAGCACGGTGCTGCTTGTTTACCAGCTTGGCAGACAGAAGCTTTGATACGGCAAGAGGCAGACTGTAGGACGAAAGGATAAGTGCCAGATTATATACTTCATAAGCTGCACTATATATACCATTACCTTCATCTCCTATTATATTTGACATCGGTATACGATAGATAATACCGATTAAACGGACTATTATGGATGCCATGGCAAGAATTGTGCCCTGGCGTATAAAGTTGGTTTTTCTGTTTTCAGCCATAGTGGTCTCCTGTGTAAGCTATAATTACTAATTAATATAACATAAATATACTATAATGATAATAGGAAATAACTACTTTTAATGGACTAATAGTATTACCATATTTGAACTGCTTAAGGCAGAGGAAAGAGGAGTATATGAAAATTTTACATTGTGCGGATGTACATATCGGAATGGAGTTTACTGCAAATAGGATGAGAAGCAGGCAGAGAAAGGCAGAGATTCTTAATGGTTTTTTAAGAGTGCTTAGCTTTTGCAAGGAAAAATGTGTGGATGTACTGCTTATTGCAGGAGATTTGTTTGATAATGAAAATATTGAGCCGGAGGTTTTGGAGCAGATAAGGGCCGGCTTTGCAGATATAGAAGGAACGGATGTATATATTGCACCCGGTAATCATGATGCTCTGACACCAAGCTCGCCTTACAGAAAGGTGGAATGGCCAAAGAATGTGATGATTTTTGATGGAGAGGGTAAGATTATTGAACATGAGGATAAAGGTTATAGAATTTGGGGGTGTGGCTTTGAGCATGCCTTTGTAAGTAACAGATTGTTATCCGGCATCAGGCTTAAGCGGGACGAGCTTATTAATATCGGAATTATCCACGGTCAGCTGGTTGGAAAGAACGGAACTGCAATCTATAATCCGATAACAGATGCAGATATTGAGAAAAGTAATATGGATTATCTTGCACTTGGTCATATCCATAAGCAGACAGATATATTAAAAAATGGCAACACCTTGTACGCGTATTCAGGGACTATTGAAGGACAAGGCTTTGACGAGGATGGAATTAAAGGCTTTTACTATGGTGAGCTTACAAGGGAGCAGCTTAATGAAGGGAAGCATGGGCTTGAGTATATAAGTTTTGCAGCAAGAAGATATACGCTGCTTGAGGTGAATATATCAGAGGCAGAGAGCAAATCGGATATAATGAGGCTGATTATGGAGGCGGTAGAGACTTCGGATTCAGAGCATTTTGAGGATGATTTATACAAAATCAAGCTGACAGGAGATATTAGTCAGGACATGATTATCAATTCAGAGGATATTAAGGCTGATTTGGCATCAAAGCTGTATTTTGTCAAGGTAAAGGATAAAACAGAGCTTTTAATTGACTATGAGGAGCTGGCAAAGGAAAACAGCCTTAAGGGGATGTTTGCGGCGACCATGCTTAACAGTATTAAGGAATGTGAAGAAAAGGAAGATACAGACGGTGTGAAAAAAAATAAAAAGGCACTTGAGCTGGGAATAAGAGCCTTTATGGGGGAGGTGTCGGTAAATGAGGATTAACAGCATATATATTGAAAGCTTTGGTAAATTTAAGAAGTTCTCGCTGGAATTTGGGGAGGGAATGAACCTTATATATGGTGATAATGAAGCCGGAAAATCCACCATTATGGCATTTATAGAGATGATGTTCTATGGAAAAACAGCTCAGGAGAAAAGCTCCGATGTAAGTAAAAGCCTTAGAAAAAAGTATGCACCATGGGATGGCTCTGCGATGAGCGGAGACTTGGAATTTACTTATGAGGACAGACGATACAGAATTCATAAGGTGTTTAAAAAGACTATAAAATCTGACGAAATAGCATTATATGATGCGGATACGGGAGAGGAGCTGCCTCTTGATAAGGATGAAGAGATAGGTAAGAAATTTTTCGGTATTGATGTTGGGAGCTTCGAGAAAAGTGTGTTTATAAGCGGCTTTGGCGGCTTTGCCACTCAGGGACAGACGAATGAGGATATTGCTGTCAGGCTGTCTAATCTAGTTACTACTCTTGATGAGGATGTGTCCCAGTCCCAGGTGCTCGGAAGACTTAGTACTGCAAGGGAAATGCTGCGTTCAAGAAGCGGTAAAAAGGGTATTCTCTCTGACCTTGAAGGAAAAAGGATTCAGCTTAAGGATGATTTGGTGGAGAGCAAAAGAATTGCAAAGGAGCAGCTTGAAATAAAGAATAAGCAACAGGAGCTTATAAAGCAACAGAATGGGCTGCTTATACAAAAAGAGATAATTAACTCCAACAAAAAAACAGCTCAGCTACAGCAACAGTTGCAGGAGATAAATGCTAAGCTGGACAGATACGTCTCGCTTAGTGAGGAAGGTAACAGAGTGCTTTTGGGAAAGAATGAATTTGAGTCGGATAAATATTATTTCGAGACCTTCCCGGATTACATCAATGGTGCTGATGAGCTTTTAAGGGCGGTTAATTCTCAGGCTAATCTGGCAACTCAGCTTAAGGAAAAGGCAACGGTGGATTTTGTCAATATAGAGGACTCAGATATTGTAAAGGCAAGAGCCCTTGAAAAGAAGCGTGTAAGAGTATCCGGATTGTACGATATGGTATGTGATTCCTATATCCCTGCACTTGAGGAATACAATCAGGCTAAAAAAAGCAAGGAGGAGTGTCAGGAGCTTATGGATAACCTGATACCGCCTGCAAAAAAATGGCTAATAACAGGAGTGACATTTGTGTTGGCAGGAATTGTGTCGCTTGCAGGAATTTTGCTTACAATAGTCATGGCAGCGGTTGCGGTTCTTTTTGTTATGGCGGGCCTGTATTTTATTATACGTTATTCGGATTCCGTAAAGAAATATAAGACAGAGGAAGAGCATATAACACGGCTTATTGAAGAGCATGCTAATGCAGAAAAAGAAAAAAATAATATACTATACAGGGTTAAGCATAAGCTTTTGGATAAAGGCGGTGAATTCTTCGGCTATGCGGATTGTGATTTTAAAGCGATAATGGAGCAGGAGTACAAATGCTGTTGTGGAGAACTGGCTGATCTGTATGACCATTATCTTGTGGAAAATATTGATGAGTTAGAGGAATGCGCTTCAAAAAATAACGAGGCAAAGGTTAATGCAGCTTTGTATGAGAATGCCTTAAAGGAGCTTGAGGCTAAGCAGAATGCATATAATTTGTATGCGGGCAATACGGATTTGGAGAGTCTTAGACTTAGATGGAGAGAGGTTAAGGATGCAGAGATTTCCTTTAAAGCGAAGGCAGGAATGCCGGTGGAGAGCTTGGAAGACATTCTTGCTAAGATAACTGAAAATATTAACCTTCTAAAAGTAGAGAAAACAGATTTGGAGACATCCCTCTTAAAAGAAAGTGCTATTATGGAGGAACATAAACAGAAAAGTAAGGAGTTCATACAGAATGAGGATGAAGCTTTTTCAGAGCGCGAACTTGAAGCTGAGTTATCTTATATAAGTGAGCAGCTTATAGACCTTGCGGCCATGATGAAGCTGTCTGCCAGAGAGCCGGAGCAGATAGAAGAGGAGCTTAGGGAAAACGCAGAGGAATATGAGGAAAAGAAATTCCTATATGAATGTCTGGTTCTTGCCGAGGACAATATGAAAAAGGCTGTGGATGATATCAGCCGCAGCTTCGGACCAATCCTTAACAGTAAAACTGCCCAGATTTTCTCTGATATTACCGGAGGCAAATATGATAAGGTGATGGTAGATAAAGAATATGGCATTCAGGTAAAGGAGCAGCAGGGAACCTACCACGAATGGAAATTCTTAAGCAACGGAACTACCGACCAGGCATATCTGTCATTGCGTTTGGCAATGACGGAGCTTATCACCGAAAATGGCGAAAAGCTTCCGCTTATGCTGGACGACATATTGCTGCAATATGATAAGGAGCGGGCAGAAAGGGCGATGAACTATTTAGCTGAATATGCAAAGGAAGCTCAGATATTAATGTTTACCTGCCATCAGCCGGATTCTGAATGGAAGCATGACGGGGTAAATATGTTGGAATTATAGAAATATTAAAGAGGAGATACCTTAATTTACGAGATTATGGTATTTCCTCTTTTTTACATTATAGGAAAGTTGCATTTATTATTTTCGGGGATATGGCTCCTTGACATTAGTCAGTCCAAGAAGGTAATCAACACTACAATTATAATAATTAGCTAATTGAATAAGTATAGCCGTCGGAATATCCCTTTTTCCAATTTCATAATAAGAATAGGAGACTTGAGAACAATTTAGATATTTTGCCAAGTCTTTTTGCTTTAAATCTAAATCTTCTCTAAGATTGCGTATACGTTCATACATTATTGTTTCACCACCAATATTAATTATCTCCAAATTCAAATAAAACATTGCGTTTTAAAACAAATTGTTTTAAAATGTGTATAGAGGAGGTAAATTGTGTAGCAAGCTTTTATCAAAAACATAAAGAGGAGGTAGAATTTAATGATTTTTTTTATTTTGTATGTGGTATTAGGATATTGGGCAGCAGGAAAAACCATATATAGAAATTACATTCTGATTGGTTCGGGTTCGGCTATTGTTACAAAGAAAATGGGCGTAGGTTTTGTTCTTGGCTGGATTCTGATTCCTATTGCAATAATTATGACACTTTTGGGAAAATAATGTAAAGGAGCGTATAATATGGGTTTAGGTGATTCTATTACAAATGTGGTTTTTGGAACGAATATAAAGACTGTTAAGGTTTCGGCAGCCACATTGGCTGATATTATAGAAAAGGTATTTATAGAGCCGGCAACCACCAGAGAGGAATTAGAGGCTGTGGAAAAGACGATAAGGGGCAATCTTATATGGTATAAGGAGTTGTATACTAAGAATATGAACTTCCGGCTTTATGTCAGTCCATTTGAGCGAGGTCTGATTACTCATAGATATGTTTTTGTAAAAGATTTAACAACTGAAGAGGTGTTTGAGTGGACAGGATATACTTTAGGAGAGATAAAAAGAGCTGTGTTTAACAAATTAGCAATAAAGCGTATGTCCAAATATAATTGAATATAGTGGGATAATAATGAGATATCATTAA
>JAZQLB010000126.1:0-10192 GCA_045542475.1 Lachnospiraceae bacterium
GGCTACGATCCGACTTCTTAAAATACCTTGTCCTATCTGCCAAAACTTTATAATTCATATCCGATGGCTGCGTACATGCAAAATCATGCATTAACTTGCCTAATGGTGTTTCATCACGATACGCACCATTTACATACATTATATGTGAGCCATCATCAAAAATCTCATCTGTTTCCAAGATACATCTTTCTATATGATATAACGGCATCGATTTGCCTAATACATCATTTTCTGTTATGAATATTACATAGGTTTCAGCTAACTGCTCAAAATCCTCACCTTTTCACAAAAGATTTGCGTCCATCATGCTACTATTTTATCTTGCTCGTTTCCTTCCAGCACCCTTATCTGCTCGCTGCACTTCGATATTATATTTCTTATTGCTACTATCTGTAGCTAACACATCAAGTCTTACTGAACGATTAATCAGATTTTCAACAAATACCTGAGTGCGAACATCAATAATTCTTAAATCGTCCTTATCCATTATTATCTGCAGGACAAGTTCCATACACTCTGTATTGCCCTCAAAACACTTTGTCATAAAATCATCATCGAGCAATCTAGTCACCTTGAATATTTCTACTCACAATATCAGCTTCAATATCCTTTAACATTAAGTAGTATTCTCCAAACACATCTGACTCTGTTGTTGGCACAATTTTCTTAATAATCTTTTTATCAGATGAATTCCAGTCTCCAGAATATATACAATATAAACCTATAGGACCATAGTAATCTAATTGAGACATATCTATAATCCCTAGCCCAGCCGCTTCAAAACGCTTAGGATTATCTAACTCATTCACTTTAATTCCATGTGTTAAATCCTCAAGCTGTAAAGCATATACTTTTTGTTTCATTTCATTATATGTCATAAAATATATCCCTCAATCAACTTCAAATTTTGCTGACGTTTTGATTATACCACTTCAACTCAAAAAACAAAATACCTTTTCAATGATTCCCTCAATCACATGACCTCTCCAGACAATCTCAATTTTGCTTTACAAACGAATATAGAACTATAAGTAAGAAGCAAACATCTCTTTAAGTAGTTGAGATAAGAACCGTTGCCCCATTTCTGCCCCAAAATAGCATGAAAAATGGCAATATTTTATGAGATTTTACAAACTCACAAATATTGCCCCAAATATGCAGAAAACCCCTTGATTTCCTAGGAAATCAAGGGGTTCTAATTATCATTTATGCAATTTCCGAAACAGGATTACATGCCCATCTGCTTAGCAACCTCAGCTGCGAAATCCTCTTCCTTCTTAGCCATTCCTTCGCCCTTTTCCATACGAACGAACTTCTTGATAGAAAGGTTAGCACTGTTAGCCTTGCCAACTGCTGCGATGTATGCTGCTACTGTCTGCTTGCCGTCCTCTGCCTTAACGTATACCTGATCGTTTAAGCAGATTTCCTTAAGCTGCTTGTTAAGCTTACCAGCAACTGCGCCCTCGATAACCTTGTCTGGCTTGCCAGCGAACTTAGGATCGTTAGCAACCTGAGCCTTAATGATCTCTGTCTCGTGAGCCTTGTACTCCTCTGAAACCTCATCAGCGCTTACGTACTGTGGGTTAAGAGCAGCAACCTGCATTGCTACGTTCTTTAAAGCTTCCTTGATGTCATCGTTAACTACATCTGTTGCAGCCTCAACTAATACACCAATCTTGCCTTCGCCGTGAATGTAAGCAACAACAAGGTCAGCACCTGTAACCTTCTCGAATCTTCTGATGCTTAACTTCTCACCGATGATAGCAACCTTGCTTGAAAGAGCCTCTTCTACAGTCTTAGTTGTATCAGCTGCCCATGTTTCCTTCATGAATGCATCCATATCAGCTGCATTTGAAGCCATAGCCTGCTCAGCTACCTGATCAACGAATGCCATGAACTCTGCGTTCTTAGCAACGAAGTCTGTCTCTGAGTTAACTTCTACAACAACAGCGTTCTTATCATCATTAACTAATGCCTTAACAACACCTTCAGCTGCAATTCTGCTAGCCTTCTTAGCTGCTGCTGCAAGTCCCTTTTCTCTTAAGAACTCAACAGCCTTATCCATATCGCCAGCTGTCTCTGCAAGAGCCTTCTTACAGTCCATCATACCAGCGCCAGTCATTTCTCTTAACTCTTTTACCATTCCTGCTGTAATTTCTGCCATTTTAATTATCCTCCAAATTATTGTTATATATAGGATTATTCTTCTGTAGCTTCTACTTCTTCAACAGCTTCCTCATCATAAGCTACATCTACAGCTTCACCCTGGTTAGCCTCGATAACAGCATCTGCCATCTTAGCAACGATAAGCTTAACAGCTCTGATTGCATCGTCGTTACCTGGGATAACATAATCTAACTCTTCTGGGTCGCAGTTAGTATCTACGATACCGAAAAGTGGAATTCCAAGGATATGAGCCTCCTGGATACAAATTCTTTCCTTCTTAGGATCAACAACGAAGATAGCATCTGGTAACTTCTTCATGTTCTTGATACCGCCAAGGTTCTTCTGAAGCTTCTCAAGCTCCTTCTTAAGCTGGATAACTTCCTTCTTTGGAAGAACGTCAAATGTTCCATCAGCTTCCATTGTCTCGATTTCAACTAATCTAGCAATTCTGCTCTGGATTGTCTTAAAGTTAGTGAGCATACCACCTAACCATCTCTCGTTGATGTAGTACATACCACAACGCTCTGCCTCTGTCTTAACAGCATCCTGAGCCTGCTTCTTTGTACCAACGAAAAGAACTGTACCGCCATCAGCAACGATATCAGCTAATGCATGGTAGCACTCGTCTACCTTGTTAACAGACTTCTGTAAGTCGATGATGTAGATACCATTTCTCTCTGTGTAGATGTACTCAGCCATCTTAGGGTTCCATCTTCTTGTCTGATGTCCGAAATGTACACCAGCTTCAAGTAACTGCTTCATAGAAATAACGCTCATTTTTGTACCTCCTGGTTTTTAAATAAATTTGTCTTCCATACGCTTCTGCTTTCCTTCACCCACGAGCATAGGGACCATCAGAAATCCACGTATGTGTATTTTTCGCACCGAATAAGTTTACCATGCTTTTCCTGCAAATGCAAGTGTTTTTTAGAAAAATAGTAAGTATTTCAGAATAACAAAACAATAAGGGCTTAAATTAAGCCCTTATTATGCAAAATCATTATACGAACACCTTTTTTATCTTCCTGTTATTGTATTTGCAATATCCTGGAATGACATGTTTGAATTAAGAGTAAAACTTCCAACTCTTATTCTGTCAGCATAACCTCCACCAACTAAGAAATCATCCAATTCCTTTGCACTTGAAACAATTCCAGCTGCCTCAATGGCCGCAGCGACTTTATTTGAACTCATTCCGCTAACAATCTCAAGCTGATACACTATTACACCATCATCAGCAGCTTCCGGCTTCTGGGTAACTGGCTCCTGTGTGGTTGTTTCAGGCTCTGTTGTCGGTGGCTGCGTTGTGGTTGCCTCCGTTGTCTGCTGCGTTGTCTTTTCCTCGGTAACAGGCTCCGTACTCTCTTGTGTTGTACTTTCTGTTGTTACCTCTTCGGATGAAGTGCCATCTTCACTTACTGACTCGCTTACCGACTCATCAGTTGTTGCTTCCGGTGTTGAAGCCGTTGTATTCTCAGTTGATGCCTCCGCTATATCTTTTGTCTCTCCGGTCTGTGAATCATCCTCAAACAATGAGGTGAATTCCATTCCCAATTCCTTTGCTCTGTCTATAACATCCGCATCACTCATTTTTTTAGATGCTGATATATGCGCAATTGATAAAATCAAGGTAGTAACAAGTACACCTACGCCTATTCCTCTTATAAAATATTTAAGTCTCATCATTTTTGTCCTTTAAATAAATCTATTACAAGCTTAACCTCGCCTGTTCCAAGACCAAGTTCCTTAGCTATGGCAACATTACTCTTACCTGCATTATGAAGGTCTAAAATAGCCTTGTTTTTATTGGCTCCTGAAAGGAATTCCATATCATCCGGTAAATCCAAATCATCCTGAGAATTATTTGTCTCCGGTTCAACTGCTGATTCTGTTTCAGCAGGCTCTGCCTTTTTCCTTGTGGTACGCTTCTTTACAGGTGCTGCTCCCTCATCAACCGGCTTTGCTGCCCTTGTACGTTTCTTAGTAACCGGCTTTGCTGCCTCCTCTTCTGCTACCACAGGCTCCGTCTCTACAGGAACCTCTACCAGCTTTTCAACAACAACCTTCTCTACTGTTGGCTGCTGTGTCATAGCAGTATTAAGATCCTTAATAGTATTATGAACCTCCTTGTTCTTTTCGATAAGCATATCATATAAGAACATTACCTCCGAATGATTCCTGCTAATCTCTGCAAGTACAGTATCTGAATACTCACTAAGCTCCTTAATCTTCTGATTAGAAATCTTCTCTAATGCCACCTCAGTTTTATCTGAAATATCAGAGGTAAGACTCTCCATCTGGTCATCAAACACCTTCGCAATCTGAATCTTAATATCCTCTTTCTGCTTATCTGAAAGTGTTGTATTTACCATTGCATCCGACTTCTCAGGACCATCCAGCTTATTCATAAACACATAGCTTCCGGCTATACAGATAATTCCGATTAATAATAAAATAATCTCTAATGCTGTCATGAACTAATTAATGGCATACCTTATATCTTTACATCAAATGATGTATAGCTGTTTTTAACGGTAATCTTGCCATCCTCCTCTTTCTTTTCTTTCTTTTTCTTATTTGCAAAGTACTGATTTTTCCCCTTTTCCTTTGCATCAAATTTCTCATCCTTCCACTGTGAATCCCTTTGACGAATAACAAGCTCTGCATTTTTTTCAATCTGCTTGTTAAACTGTGTCTGGAAATTCATCTGGTCAGTGACAGGCTTCTGATCCTCGCCATGCTTAATCTGTGCAAAATCCTGTGTTCTGTTGATAATACCACTCATCTCAACCGGTCTCATAGCCCATCCTCCTTTTGATTATAATGGCATACAAACAACATCTGCACCCTTCTTCAAAAACTGACAGTAGAAGTTATTATCCTTAACATAGTGTACAGTATCACCAAATGAGAACTTAACTCCTGAATATACTGTACCGGTAATTCTTACTCTTACGTCCGCATTCTCAGTAAGAAGAAGCTTACCTTCATTATATTCTGTAGTCTCCTGCTTGAGAGACTGCTCAAGCATAATCATACTTCTCATTGTCTTCTGCAGCATCTCCTGCTTAGCCGGCTCAAGTGCACCCTCTGCCTCCTGCTTTTTACGCAAAGCAGTAAGCAGCTGATTCAACTTATTCTTCTCTTCGCCATTCTTTTTTATAGATTCGCCAAGAGCATGTATTTTCTTACGCAACGATGGGTCAACACCAACATATACGCTGGTTACAGTTCCCATTTCATTACCTAACTGCTTAACCACAACATCCTTACCTGCTCTTGTAGTTCCTCCTACAATAAGACCATTTTTGCCTTGTACTGTAATAGTACCCTTTGCTGATACATTACTATGCATAATAGCACCAGCATCAATATTACCATCGCAATTAACTGTAGCATTCTCGATAAACTTCGATACAATAAAGGTTCCTGCCTTAAGCTCAGCCTTGTTCATTCCCTGAACACCACGATTAATGGTTATACTTCCGCCTGCTTCAACATAAGCACCTTCAACAACACCATATACTGTAATGTCTCCGGCTGCCTTAAGCGAAAAACCTGAACGAATATTACCTTTTACAACAACATTGCCATCATAAGTAACATCGCCTGTAGAAGCATCCAAATCAACTGGTATTTCATAAGTATTTGATACAAATACCTTATCACCCTCAAGGGTTACATGTCCACTGACCTTGGTAATCAGACTTAAACCATCCTCTGATATGGCAATATTTCTTCCATATTTGAAATTAATCTTCTTAACATGTCTAGGTGCAATCTCATTACCATATATATCCTTACCTGGTGTACCCTTAACCTCCGGAATCATTCTGGCTAACACGGCACCCTCTTCAACATGGCTTATTAAGTCCAAATCATGGTAATCAACAGTTCCATCTTCTCTAATCTTAGGTGTAGCTACATGCTCAGAATTAAATAAATATTCAATAGAAGCATCACTACCTTCAACCGGAAGCTCACCCTGGGCAACAATTATTTCTGTATTATATAATTTCTTATTAACCAGCTCTTCTATTGCCTCTGTATTGATACCATGTACAATCTGTTTAACTCTAAGATCTCTTTCAACCTCTTCCTGCGTAACCAGCGTACCATTACCAACAGGTGGATACATAACTGCTGTAACTGTGATTCTATCATCTGATATTTTATAATCACAAAAGGCGGCGCATGAATTCATCACCGCGTCGCTCAATTTAAAGGTCTTCTCTTCTGTTATTACAAACATATTCTGCTTTAAATCAACTAAATCATATGCTCCGAAATTCTTTGCCGTAAGAAACGCCACAACATTATCTGCTGTAACATCTATGCCGTCTCCCTGCTTCGGAAATACCCTTATATAGGTTCCATCTTCCTTGATGGAAACTAAAAAATATCCGTTTCTATTCAATACTAATGCCCTCCCTTATCTAGTCAGTAAGAATATTCATATAGGTTCCCATATGCTTTTTCATCTTTTGCAAAGCTCTTGTGTGTAACTGTGAAACTCTTGATTCCGTAACCTCTAAAACTCTGCTTATTTCCTTTAATGTCAGTTCTTCATAATAATAAAGAACAACAACACTCTTTTCCTTCTCTGTAAGCTCTTGTAAGGCTTGTCCGATTACCTTAGTCAGCTCTTCTTTCTCAATAACAGACTCTGGCTGTTCAAAATGAGAATTCCTTGAAGCATCCATTCTAATCTCGCTTCCTGCTTCAACAAATTCATCCAACGAAACAAGATTAGTAATCTTAGTCTGTCCATTCCACTTCTCTAACTCATCCATGGATATATTAAGCTCTGTAGCTATCTCTTCATCGGTTGCAGCTCTGCCCTTTTCTGATTCAACCTTGGCAATGGCTGCATCAATGCTCTTCTGCTTATGGCGCACACTTCTAGGTATCCAGTCCATCTTTCTAATCTGGTCCAGAATAGCACCTCTTATTCTCAGACTTGCATATGTTTCAAACTTAACATTTTTATTATAATCGAATTTATCAATGGCATCAATTAGTCCAAATATACCATATCCCACAAGATCTTCATACTCAACATTATAACCTAAGTAAATGCTTAATCTTCCTGCCACCAGCTTTGTCAATTGTGAATACTCAATAATAAGCTTCTCTCTTAGTTCTGCACTTTTATTTTTTGAATATTGTTCCCAAAGCCTGTTTCTTTCATTTTCGTCCATACTATTACCCCTTTACAGTAGTAGCATTTACCCCAAAACACTTTCTTGTTTACTGATTATTCTCTTCATCTTCTTCGGTGGTCTCTTCCTGTTCTTCCTGCTCTTCTTCCTCCACCACAAGCTGTTTATTAAATACAGCTCTGATAATTGACCCTAAAATAAAAAATACTATAATTGTTCCAAGAATAATCAGAAGGGCTGATGTTGTATCATACTTACATACAAGAGTTATGATACTAACAATTAATGCCGCTGTTAACGTCGTAAGGGCCGGTAGATTCTTAAAAATCATATATCCCTCTATTCCTGCTGTATTGCAGCATCCTTAATTATATAGTCTTCTGTGGCTTACCTACAGACTTTATCAGTAAGTCGCCGTTTTCAGAATAAAATTCTATTGTACGACCATAATTCAAACCCACATCACTAGCAATTACCTTAATTCCAAGCTTCGTCAGATTTGCCTTCGCGGCTTCAATATTCTTCTCTCCTATCTTGATAGTAGAAGAAGAACTACTTGAAATAGAGAACATCTGAGCTCCCCCGGCAATTTTTGCCACCATTCTGCTCTTAGATGCTCCCATCTTAATCATAAGATTAACTGTATCTTCAATTCCTGTGTCACCAAATTTGGCTCTGTTTGAATTATTTCGTATCTGTGTACTATCCGGAAGCATATAATGTGCCATGCCTATTATCTTTGTTACCGGATCATATATACACGCTCCAATGCATGACCCTAAACCTAAAGTCGTAAGATTATCTGGGTATCGGCAGACATTCAAGTCTGCCATACCCACTTTTATCATATTTGCCATACGCACATACCTGTATTCTTCTACATTAATCCCAACGATTCGAGAATTTTATCATATGAATCTAATTCAGGAATCATAAGAAAATATCCGTTTACGAAATCATCTTCTCCAAACTGTGTCTGAATAAGTAATACCTTATCACCAATCTTGCCGAATTCAATAGCCGGAACACTAAGCAGTGCACCTGCCATATCTACTGACAGACTTGGTACCGAAGCTGTTATAGTAAGTCTGGTAAGTGATGACAATGCTGAAAGATATGAACCCGAAATAATATTACCAATCTCATTAAGGGCTGAATATTCCATCTCTGTAAAATCATCATCCTTCTCAATAGGATTACCCATCAAAACATTAACAAGATGATGTGCAGACTCCAGATGAAGCAGGAACATCATCATTCCGTTAACATCACCCTCTAACTGGAGTAATATACCTGCCAATATAGTCTCCTCAGAGCCTATTATATCTGCAATCTCTTTAAATGGTGTTAAAGCAACCTTTGGTACACTCATATCAATCTTCATATTGATGAGCTGGGCAAGCGCTGTTGTCGCATTGCCCGCACCAATATTACCAATCTCTCTCAACACATCATAATGAATAGGATTCAAATTATCTAATTCTATTTTTGCCATATACCCTCTATTCTGCTGTTAACAGCTTATTCACCCTGTGCCTGTTCCTTTTCTGCAACGGCAGCCTGAATATTGAGAAGTGAAACCAGTTCACCCTTACTCTTACCAATTGCACTGATATAACCTGATAATTCATCATTCGCATCTACATTAAGCTTCTCAATTGAATCATCATCAAGTGTTATTACCTCATTAACCTGATCCACCAGAATACCAACTGTGGCATTACCCTCAAGCTTAATAATAATAATTCTGGTCTTATCTGTTATCTCATCAGGTGGAAGATTAAACTTAAGTCTCATACTCATTACCGGTACTACCTCGCCACGAAGGTTAAGCACACCAAGGAAATACTGCTGAGCCTTAGGAACTCGTGTAATCTTCTGCATTCTTACTATATTATCTACATAATTGATATTAATTCCGTACTGCTCGTTCTCTATTTTTACTACAATAAACTGCTTAAGAGCAGCGGACTGGTTAACTGTTGTTAATGCCTCCATAGTAATCCCTCCTATTATACAAGTGTATTAGCATCAATAATTAATGCTATCTCACCATCACCAAGAATTGTTGCACCGCTTATCATCTTACAGATATTAATATACTTACCAAGTGATTTGATAACAATTTCCATCTGACCGATAAGACTGTCAACAACGAGACCTGCCTGCTTATCACCCTTTCTGATGATAACGACTGTAAGGTTCTCTGCATTCTCTACTGTATCAGGTACATCAAGAAGCTTTCCAAGACGTACAATTGGAATTACCTTGCCTCTTAAATGAATTACTTCCTTAGAATTAACATACTTAATATCATTAACTGATATATCTTCAATTGTGTCAATTGAACCAAGTGAAATTGCGTACTGCTCATTTCCAAGCTTAACCATAAGAGCCTGAATAATGGCAAGTGTAAGTGGAAGTCTGATAATAAATGTACTTCCTTCTCCAAGCTTGGTCTTAACCTCAACGTCACCGCCTAAAGCTTCAATCTTAGACTTAACAACATCAAGACCTACACCTCTTCCTGAAACGTCTGAAATCTTTGCTGCTGTTGAGAAGCTTGGTCTGAAGAGTAAATCAATAATGTCCTTATCAGACATTGCCTCAGCCTGCTCTGCTGTAATTGTACCCTTCTCAATAGCACTACGCTTAACCTTCTCTACATCGATTCCGTTACCATCATCACCAACCTCGATAACTACGTTGTTACCATCCTGGTAAGCATTAAGTGCAACGTGACCTGATTCACTCTTACCACGTTCTCTTCTAACTGCTGTAGATTCAAGACCATGGTCACATGAGTTACGGAGAATATGCATAAGTGGATCACCGATTTCATCAATAACGGTTCTGTCAAGTTC
>JAZQLB010000127.1:0-2256 GCA_045542475.1 Lachnospiraceae bacterium
TGCTTTCTTACCTTCTTCTTCGCCATGAACAAGAGTTGTAAGCTCGTATGCAAGAACCTCTTTTGCTTTATTAAGCTCGCTACCCTCATATTTTTCCATCTCTTCAATCTGCTCAAGAGGAAGGAATGTAAGCATCTTAAGACATTTGATTACATCTGGGTCCCCAACATTTCTCCAGTACTGGAAGAACTCGAAAGGAGTTGTCTTATTAGGGTCAAGCCATACTGCACCTTTCTGAGTCTTACCCATCTTCTTACCTTCTGAGTTAAGAAGAAGTGTAATTGTCATAGCGTGAGCATCCTTGCCAAGTTTACGTCTTATAAGCTCTGTACCTCCAAGCATGTTAGACCACTGGTCGTCACCACCGAACTGGAGGTTACATCCATATTTCTGGAACAATGCGTAGAAATCGTAACTCTGCATAATCATATAGTTAAACTCAAGGAAGCTTAAGCCTTTTTCCATTCTCTGCTTATAGCACTCAGCAGTAAGCATTCGGTTAACAGAGAAATGTGCTCCTACCTCTCTTAAAACATCTACATAATTAAGGTCAAGTAACCAATCTGCATTGTTAACAAGAAGGGCTTTATCTTCTGAGAAATCAATAAATTTACTCATCTGAACCTTGAAGCAATCAACATTATGCTGAATTGTCTCCTTAGTCATCATCTGTCTCATATCTGTTCTTCCTGATGGGTCACCAATCATAGCTGTTCCACCACCGATAAGAGCGATAGGCTTATTTCCGCCCATCTGAAGTCTTTTCATAAGGCAAAGAGCCATGAAATGACCTACATGTAAGCTGTCCGCTGTAGGGTCAAACCCAATATAAAATGTAGCTTTTCCCTCGTTAATTAATTTACTGATTTCTTCTTCGTTTGTAACCTGAGCAATAAGACCTCTGGCTACTAATTCATCATAAAGTTTCATAATAATTCCTCCATATTTTATTTTATGGGACAAAAAAATCTTCGCCCCTATCTCTAAGGACGAAGATATATCTCCGTGTTACCACCTTAATTCACAGCCATCTCACAATAACTGCCTTAGCAAGTATCTGTATTACTAAATACTCAGGCACTATAACGTGTACCACTACGTCAGCTCCTACTAAATTTCAGAGTGAAGCTCCAAGATGTATTCACATTAAATTCTTACCGCGCCTCTCATCAACCGGCTACTTTCTGTGGCAGTCAAAAAATGCTACTTGTTCTTTTCTCAGCCTTTTTCATATATTTGTGATTATAATAGATAAAACAATTTTTGTCTATAATAAGTTGCGAACGAATTAACATTTTATCATTTATAATCTATTAATCTGAATAATTATAATACTCGTACATATACTCCAGAATTTCTCCCGTTGCATAATCACATTCAAGCCATATAAATATCGCCTCGTTACCATATTCGTCTAATGGAACAGTTACATTATAATACAAGTCTTCGTATTCATCATCCTTGTCACACTCATAATACTCATATCCACTATACAATGCTTCAAATTCACTTGCATTATCTCCAACTTCAATATCACCAGGGAAAATAATATCCACCTCATCAGAATATCCATCGTACACATCAAGTAAAGTAACCATGCCATTATATGTATATATTGTATCATCTGTGTAGTTAATAATTGTACAGAAGAATTTCTCCCCATCCTTCTCTAATGCACTAACAATGCTAGAATCTGAACTTATATACTCGTCTGTCATTGTTTCTATCTCCCAACCATTTTTAGTGAATTCAGACACTGGGCATGGAAGCTTATAATTATATCCATCTATAGTAATAATGTTATCTGTAAGCTCTGTAGACGGTCCATCAGGAGCAACATAAGATGAATTTATATCAGGTGCTTCTGTAGATATATTCATTTCAACTGTTACACCTTCAGGCATTGCTAAATTTTCTATT
The DNA here is from genome assembly GCA_045542475.1 of Lachnospiraceae bacterium. Lineage (GTDB taxonomy): Bacteria > Bacillota > Clostridia > Lachnospirales > Lachnospiraceae > CAG-882. Next base: position 1,921 of record JAZQLB010000127.1, read on the forward strand.
CTTATTAAATAGCAAAGCTTGTTGGCATCCAGCTCCAAATCAAGAGTACCGTTCCAATCATCAGTATAATAAGACACATACTCCATGTCACCATCCTCAAAAGCCCAATCAGGAGCACCAAAGGTCTCTAAAAAGTCCTGCTTTACAGCCTCACCGAAAACTATATCATCAGCAAGCTTTACCACATCACCTGTACAGTCACTATCAATATATAAGCTTGTGACAAAGCAATTTTCTATTGGTTGTGATGTTGTCTGTGGATTAGTTACATAAAACATAAAATCATTACCACTAACCTCACTTGTCGCAAATACTGAAGTCGGAGGCCAAGCGGTC
>JAZQLB010000128.1:0-5968 GCA_045542475.1 Lachnospiraceae bacterium
AAAAAGATATTTAACTGAATTAGTGTAGCATATATGGGAGTTTTTTGCAAATGTTGTTTTTTTGCAGAGAGGACGAAACAGGGCAGGGGATGGCAAAATGTACCTTTACTTATCTATGTAACTTTGTTATAATGTATTTAACACTTTAAAGTATGAATACATTATAGTAGGTGGATTAATTATGAGTTTGACTATAGGTTTTGTGGGAATTGGTCTGATTGGCGGATCAATTGCCAAGATTTTAAAGAAAAAAAGAAATGATATTCGCATTATTGCGTTTAATAGAAGTGAAGCTCCGCTTAAGTTCGCAATGACAGAGGGCGTTGTAGATGAGGCTGTACAGATTGATGAGCGTTTTTTAGAGTGTGATTTTATTTTCCTTTGTACTCCGGTAGAGTATAATTCACAATATCTTACCAAGCTAAAGCCTTTTGTTAAAGAGGGCTGTATCGTTACGGATGTGGGAAGTGTTAAGGGCTACATACATAAGACTGTCTGCGAGCTTGATATGGATGCTTGCTTTATTGGAGGTCATCCTATGGCAGGATCTGAGAAAACAGGCTATGCCAATTCAAATGAGGGGCTTTTGGAAAATGCCTTTTATGCTATCACTCCAACCTGCAAGACTACTCAGTATATGCTTGACAAATACGTTGAGCTGGTTAAGCTTACCGGTGCTATTCCGGTGGTTCTTAAGCCGGAGCACCATGACTACAGCGTTGCCGGAATAAGCCATGTTCCTCATGTCATTGCCTCCAGCCTTGTTAATCTGGTAAAGCATTCAGATGACTCTGATGCTACCATGAAGCTTCTTGCTGCCGGCGGCTTTAAGGACATTACACGTATTGCCTCCTCTTCACCTGAAATGTGGGAACAGATATGTGCAACTAACGCAGAAAGCATAAGCAGTCTTCTTGGAGATTACATAGAATATCTCTCCCAAATCAAGTCAGATATTGATTCCGGAGCCAGTGATAAGCTTCATAATTTCTTTGAGGAAGCAAGGGAATACCGTAATTCGGTTGTAGATGGCAAGAAGGGACCTATTCTTGGTATGCATATTATTAATTGTAATATTCAGGATAAGGAGGGTGCACTCCTTGAGGTTATTTCCAAACTTACCGCCAACCACATTAACCTTAAAAATGTGGAAATCGTCAACAACCGAACTGCCGAGGATGGAGTTCTTAAAATCATGCTTGAAAGCGAAGCTGATAAAAAGCTAGCACTTGAAATTCTTGGTGAGCAGGCAGTATGCTAAATATTATATATACTGAATCTTTCCAAAAACATATGCCTATGGGAAAAAGCTTTTTTTGCTGTACCCATAGGCATTTTTAATACTGATTCATCTCTCCTGCCAATTCCCTGTCAATCAGCTCTGCCAACGGCTCCATAGCATTTAACACCTCCTGAAAGGTATTTGTCTGTGCCCCTGCCTCAATAAGCATGGAACGCCGGCACAAATGAAGATTATAACGATACGCCTCAATATATATGCACCTGAAAAAATCAGGATAATAGGTTTTTCCAAGAACATACATCTGATATGTAATGGCAAGGTTGTCGCTGATATACGGATTATTCAGATAATCTATATGCCCCTGATTATTTGAATAGCTTATTCCGTTAAAAAGCATAACCTTCGCAGTCTGTTTACCATTAATCTCCGTAACCAGATGGGTATTCTCATTTACTCCGTCCCTATGTAGATCAATAACCAAATCCACATCGGGATTAGCTGCTAACACCTCTGCAATCTCCGCTTCAGCATAGGTATATGCTTTACTTCTGTCCAACACGCCATCCTTCATATCAAATTCCGTTGTAACATGAAGCACCTTATAACCATATTCCTCTGTAAGTATTTTTTCCAAATAATCTCCTACCTCAACAATGCTCATATTATCCCCTGTGGAATCTGCAAATTCCTCCTGTGAATGTGTGTGATATATAAGCACACAGGGCTGTTCACCATTTTGCACGCTAAGATCAGTATCAAGAAGCTGTGCAGGATTTAACATTTCCTCCGTTAATGCTGTATGTGCCGGAATAATATAAAATGAGTCATGCACAAAATTGTAATCCGTAAGCTGTTCTGGCGAATAGACCAATGGTAAAAGCTCATAATTTTTATTACGCACCCAGGAAACAGTGTTTACTGTCTCTACAGCTTCTGCTGAACTCTCCGTAATTGTTTCCTCATCCACTGAAACTGTTTGTGTCTCTTCTTCTGCTTTTTCGCAGCTGCAACAGCTGGTCTCTTCTATTGCAGGGCTTTCCTCAACATAATCTGCCGCCTCTGGTTTTGATTCAGTCTGTACAGCTACTGTATCCACCATCTCATAATAATAAGCTTCCTGCCTGATTTCAGTATCTACAACTTGTGTCGGTTGTTTATCCCAAAAATTAATAATCGGAAAGGCTTTACCGAACAATATGGCTGCCATGTTATCCGCTTTACCCTCAGAATATATCTGTTTATCATAAATTGAAACAGGTCCGAAGGTATTACCTATAATCCTGCCTATAATTTCCGGAATGGAATAATTCAAGCCGCCAGCCTTAAAAACAAGAAGAGCAGTCATATATATGCAGGACATACAAAGAAGCCAATACATAACCTGTCTTATTTTCTTCAATAAAATGCCCCGCTAAATATACTCCTTCAAATATATTCCTCATCCCTGACATATATTCATTGACTGCGACAATATATTATTGCATACATATATTAATTGCTTCCGATATGGTAAAGCTTATTCGCTTTACAGTCTCATCCACATCCTTAGGTGTTACATACATTGCAGACATATTCTCCGGCATAAGCTCCCTCATAAACTGCATTTTTTCTGTTGCCGAAAAGGAATCCAGAACGTTTTTAACACTCTGCATGCTTTTCTGTTCCTTTAATGAGGTCATGAAATTTTCCAGTGCATCATTAACTATAGTTGCCGCATCCACAACTGTAGGTACCCCTATGGCAATTACAGGAACTCCCATTGTACCTTTATCAATGGCATTCCGATGATTTCCCACGCCTGACCCCGGCATTATTCCTGTGTCTGTAAGCTGTATGGTATTGGCAAGCCTTGAAGCATTTCTCGCTGCCAAAGCATCAACCACAATTATGCAATCCGGTTTCGTTTTTTCTGCAATTCCCCTTAAAATCTCCGCTGTTTCCATTCCTGTCTGTGCCATCACTCCCGGTATCAGTCCGCTTACATATGCAAAAGGCTTTTCACTATAAAAGCTTTCAAAATTTCTCGTTATACACAAATTATTAATAACATAGGGACCTAATGCATCAGGTGTTGCCTCTCTGTTTCCAAGCCCGGCAACAAGAACGGAATATGGGCACTTCTTATTTTTTAATATGTTTTTTAGCATTTGACGAATATACTTTGCTAAAAAAACAGATATTTCTCTGTGATAATCTCCATCATTGTCTGACAGTGGTACTGTCTCAAAGGTATAATAGCTCCCTATTGCCCTTCCCATATTTTTTTCGCCCAGACTATTAAGTATTTTCAAATGTGAAATCCTTATTCCAAGCTTATCATCATAGCTTTCATCAAACTCTATTCCTCTTAGATTTTCTTTATTATCTATATTTTCCTTGACTTCTAATGCTAAATCTGTTCTTATTTTATTTGGACCCATATATAACCTCGTTTTTGTCTAAATATTGATATGTAATATTTTTTCCAAAAAAAAGAAAAATATGTATTGACATATCGAGGTTGATGATTTAATATATTAGGGTATGTTTACATTAGTACGTCCGTGTCTGTTCTGATGTAGACACCAATAATTCAGAACATAATCTACTTAATAATATTTGGAGGTGCACAAATGGCTAACATTAAATCAGCTAAGAAGAGAATTTTAGTTACTGCTACTAGAACAGAGCGTAATAAGGCAATCAGATCAAAGATTAAGACTTATACTAAGAAGGTTGAGGCTGCTGTTGCTGCTGGCGATAAGACTCTTGCTGCTGCAGAGCTTAAGGCTGCTACAACAGAAATCGATAAGGCTTGTTCAAAGGGTGTATACCACAAGAACACTGCTGCTAGAAAGGTTTCTAGATTAGCTAACCTTGTTAATGGTATGAACTAATTAATAAATAATAAGTACGGAATGGTGGCTGCCCATTCCGTACTTTTTTAGTTACAAGCTGATTAGTCCAAAAATAAAGAGACGAAAAAATGCATTCATGCTTAATTCTTCCCTACACCGAATACCTCACAATAACCATCTCCACAGCCAGCCTGTCCTCAATCTGTCCCGTCTTTACAGACTCCTCCAATGTCACACACTCTTCTATTGCCCTTCTTAGCACCGATGTCTTAAACACCCTCGCCTGAGCCTGAAGCTTACCTACAAGAAAGCTCTGAATTCCCATTTTTGAAGCAATAGCGGCACTGGCATTGCCATTTTCTGTAAGCTCCTTCACAATAAGAAGCTGGTTAAACTGTCGTGAAATAAGAAACAGAATTCGCATAGGAGGTTCCTTTAATGTCAACAAATCATAATACAGACTCAATGCCTTTTTCTGATTTTTATTAGCCATTGCAGTAATCATTTCAAAGATTCTGTTAGTTGTCTGTGTAACACAAACTTCTTCAATGTCCTCTCTGGTTATTATCTCCCTATCCATGGTATAACAGATAAGCTTCTCCAGCTCCTTTGAGATATATTCCATTGAACTTCCTGTTTTCTCCAAAAAAAGCTGCATGGTATCCTGACTGATTTTCTTATTCTCTCTAGTCAGAACAGATAACACCCACTTCATTATGTCGTTATCGCTTTGTGCATTAAGCTCACATATATACCCCTTTTCCTTAACAGCCTTGTACAGGCGGTTACGCTTATCCACCTCTGTTTCCACAAAGACCATTACAGTTGTGTCAGGTATATTATTTATAAGCTCCACAATATTATCATCTGCACTCTTAAAAAGATTACTGTTTTCTATTATTATCAGTCGTCTGTCTGCAAAAAAAGGCATGGTGGCAGCGATACCTGATATTTCCTTAGTATCCTGCTGTTTCCCCTCAAAATAGGAATAGTTCATTGTATCCCCATCTGCCATAAGTGCAGCCTTTAGCTTATCCCTAAATTGCCTTTTTAAATAGTCCTCCGTGCCACATAAAAGATACACCGGTGGATGAGTATTATTTTTAATATTTGATATTATATTTTTCATTGTTGCTCCAAGAAATATATGTTGTATATTCGTAACACTATGAATTAGTTTATCATATGGATTTTAATTATTCAATCACAACTGCAGCCCAATTTGTCGTTAAGATGCTCTTTCTTTATCATCTCACCTTTATTCCTGTATTGGTATCGATAGATATTATAATTGCTCCCAATTCCGAGGTTAACAAATATTCACATCCTATATCCGCCAGCCGCTCTAACGTCTCCTCGTGAGGATGCCCATATACATTATTTATACCAGAGGATATTACCGCCATATCAGGTGCCAGATAATCTAACAGCAATTCAGAGGAGGAATATCTTGAGCCATGATGTGCTACCTTAAGAACCTCCAGTCCAAATTCCCCATCCGTTTCAAGAAGCTTTAACCTTTCCACAATAACATTCTCCTTTGCTTCACTAATATCTCCTGTAAATAACAAATCCAGCTCACCATATCTTATCAGCAGAACCAATGAATCATCATTATCCGAGCCATCATCAGATACATACTGAATTGAATTAAGCGAAATCAGCTCCACATCATTAAAAATATACTTATCTCCTAAATCCATCATTTTTATTTTTGTTCCGGTATTACTTAAACTCTCTGCAATTTGTGATACTTCACTTTTCATTTTTTCATAAGTATAATTTTTATAATCTGCTTTATTTAGCACAAGATTATCTATTTTTATACTGCCTTGATAATTCTGAACATACTCAAGCCATCCGCTATAATGGTCAGAATCATTATGGG
>JAZQLB010000129.1:0-5478 GCA_045542475.1 Lachnospiraceae bacterium
ACGCTGAAGATAATTTAGCAATCGCTGCCTAATGGCAGCTGTCTGACCTAGCGCACCTACACGTTAGGACCCAGGCATCGACTCTGTAGGAAACGACACGGGCAAAGCTTTGAGCCCGCGGGCGTATTATGAAGCTACCAAAGTCACAATCCTGTTAGCCGGAGTGTGATGGAGGGAATGAAAGAAGACTAACTAAGCTTGTAGAAGGACAATGGACGGTGGTTTGGACACGGGTTCGATTCCCGTCTACTCCACTCTAAAGAAAGTGACGGATTATGAAAAAGTCTTATTTTATAAGGCTTGCCGTCACTTTTTATTTTATAATAAATGATGTATTTTATTGAGGGCATCAATAGGGCATCAAAAAATAAGAAAGGGATAGAGTAATTTTTGGAAAGTCAGTACGAACCATTAAACGTGAAATGACAACCATCTTATTCATGTTAAGGTGTGTGCAATTAGGTTTTTGAAATATAATGATAGAAAAGATATTTTTGATAATTGATTACATAAAGTTTGACATAATGTTGTGTATAGTGTAAAATTATAGAAAGAAAACAATTATTGCACTATACGAGGGTTAGCCAAATTGCTCAAACTATTTAGGGAAGTGATACAGTACAATTAAAGGGGGAATATAATGACCGATAATGAATTGTTACTTGCTATATCCGATATGATGGATAAAAAGTTAAAACCGGTAAATGATAGATTAAGGAAAATTGAATCTACACAAGAGAATGATATTTTACCACGATTGCAAAATATTGAAGCCTGTTATACATCTACATATAGACGATATCAGACTGGTGTTGAACAGATAGGGGCAATGCAGGCAGATATTGATGTGATTAAGAAGGTAGTTAAAGAGCATAGCGATAATCTTCAGAAAATATCATAAACAATATATGAATGATTAAGGTGTAAGATCTTATTATGTTATTGAGGTCTTACATCTTTTTATGAGATTTTTAGTAGAATTATTTTTTTAGGAGGCACTATATGTTCACCAAGGAAGACAACACCTACAATAACATCCGTGAGAAGTCGCTTTTACAATGGCTTAACGATATGGAGCAACACGAGGATGTGGCTGTTCGTGGCGGTGTGAGATTATGCAGGGAATATATGCAATATCTCAAGGATAAGAATGAGCGGTTAAAGCAGGAGATGGAGCTTAAGGATAGTTATCTTAAGAAGCTGTCAAAAAGATAATGATATTTAATTTTAATGTAAATTTTAATGAAAATATTGCATGTATATGAAGGTCGTTTTCTCTTTGAAAGATGAGAATTTATGGATACAAATAATTAACAACGGGAGAAAGATAATGAAGAATCTAAAGAAAAAGATAGTATTAACATCAACAGTATTTTTTACATTCATATATTTATTATGGAGAATATTTTTTACAATACCATTTGAGTATGGTGTTATTCATGCCATATTCGGTATAATTCTGCTGGGGGCTGAGTTAATAGGCTTCGGCGAGCTGGCGATACATTTTAAAATGATGATGAAGGTGGCAAGACCCAAGCTTCCGAAGGTGGAGCCGGATAAATATCCGACAGTGGATGTGTTTGTGGCAACCTATAATGAGCCGGTTGAGATTCTTTATAAGACCTTAAATGGTTGTATTAATATGGAGTATCCTGATAAAAATAAGGTACAGATATATTTATGTGATGATGGTAACAGGGCAGAGATGGCAGAGCTTGCAAAGAGCTTTGGAGTGAATTATCTTACAAGAGAGAAGAATATAGGTGCCAAGGGAGGTAACCTTAATAATGCCATGAAGAATTCAAAGGGCGAGCTTATAGTGACCCTTGATGCAGATATGATTCCAAAACATGATTTCCTGGAAAAGACAGTTCCTTATTTCTGCGTAGGCGAAAAGATTGGTTTTGTACAGGCTCCACAGGATTTCTACAATATGGACATGTATCAACATAATCTGTATGCGGACAAATTAGTACCTAACGAGATGGATTTGTTCTATCATACGGTTGAGCTGTCGAAGAACAGTAATAATTCCGTTATATACGGTGGCTCTAATACAGTGCTTCTTAGAAAAGCACTCGAAGAGGTTGGCGGCTTTGTTACGGATGTTATTACAGAGGATTTTGCAACGGGTATGCTTATTCAGGAGAAGGGCTATACCTGTTATGCAGTAAATGATATAGTTGCCTCAGGTCTGTCGCCACAGGATTTCCCTAATCTTATACGTCAGAGAAGACGTTGGGCAAGCGGATGTATCCAGACAGGTAAGAAGTATAAGGCACTTAAGAGAAAAGGTCTTACATGGTCACAGAGACTGGCATATTATACCTCAGTTCTTTACTGGTATGACAATATAAAGAGAATGATATATCTTGTTAATCCTTTATTGATGTTAGTTGGTATTGCCTCAGTAAAGGGCTCACTTAAGGGCATGCTTATGTTCTGGCTTCCTACATATCTTCTTAATAATATCGCATTAGGGATAATGACGGATGGACGAAGAAGCGTTATGTGGAGTGGTATATACGAGACTGCCATGGCTCCATTCTTATTCCCTACTGTGGTGGGCGAGATGTTAGGAGTTAAGCAGACTATCTTTGCAGTAACAGAAAAGAAGAAAAAGAGTACTGTTATTGGCGGTGGTTTAAGTATGGCTAAGCCACATATTATTTTTGCTGCATTATATGCGTTAGGTCTTATTACATCCATAATTATAGGCATTGTAATTAAGGAAGTGACAATATTATTCCAGATTTTGTGGTATGTGGTTAATTTATATAATCTGACTATGGCGATTCTGGCTATTAAAGGACGTTCAACCAGACGTGAGGATGAGAGATTTGCACTTGAAGTGGACACGAAGGTGATATATGGTGATACCTGCATAGAGACAAAAACCATAGATATGGGAGAAGGTGGCTGTGCAATGCTTGTAAGTAACATACAGAAGCTTCAGGCAGATACACCGGCTATGCTTGAGTTCTCAGAGGGGAGATACAAGGCTTCTGTCAAAGCCAGCGTAAGCTATATTGAGAATGCTGCCGGGGCAGGCAGAGTGGGCTTTGTATTTGATAAGGTGCAGGAAGAATGTGACAGACGTAATCTTTTACATATAATCTATGACAGAATTCTCCCAAAGACCGTTGCCGTAGATACAAGTGTTGGAAGATTGAGGTTGTTGTGGGTTAATATCAGAAACAGGGTTAGTAAAAATTATAAGGTGAATTAGTGGGAACCGCCGGATACAATCTATCCGGCGGTTTTGCATATTTTGATGGCGTGATTAATAAGAATTTAATACATAATGCTGACAAATTTTTTCATTTCTTGCATATCGAACGAATGTTTGCTATAATGTGTTCAAGACTATCAAAGGAGGTATACCCAAATGAATACCCGAACCTACATCGCCATAGACTTGAAATCCTTCTATGCCTCCGTAGAGTGTGTAGAACGTAAGCTTGACCCGCTTACTACGAAGCTTGTGGTAGCAGACGAATCCAGAACCGAGAAAACCATATGTCTTGCAGTTTCACCGGCTCTTAAGAAATATGGAATTCCGGGCAGAGCCAGATTGTTTGAGGTTATTCAGAAATGTCGAGAGGTTAAGGCGGCAACAGGCGAGAATGTGGAATATATAATTGCAACTCCCCGTATGCAGCTATACATGGACTATAGCAGCAGGATATATCAGGTATATCTTAAATATATCAGCCCGGAGGATATTCATGTATACTCAATTGATGAAGTATTCATGGATGTCACGAATTATCTGAATTTATATAAGGGGGAGAATGGTGAGCCGATTACAGCAAGAGAACTGGTGGTCAGAATGGTTAAGGACGTATATGCTACAACAGGGATAACAGCAACTGCCGGAATCGGGACTAATCTGTATCTTGCAAAGATAGCCATGGATATTGTGGCAAAGCATACAGAGGCTAACGAGGATGGAGTTCGTATTGCCGAGCTTGATGAGCTGTCATATAGGCAGCAACTTTGGGAGCATAGACCTTTAACGGATTTTTGGAGGATAGGAAGAGGTATAAGGCGTAAGCTTGAGGAGAATGGAATGTATACCATGGGAGATATTGCCAAAGTGTCAGTAAGTAAGGTAGGGTACGGCAGTGGAGAGGATTTTTTATTTAGGCTGTTTGGAGTGGATGCGGAGCTTTTAATTGACCATGCGTGGGGTCTTGAGTCTTGTACCATGGAGGCGATTAAGAATTATAAGCCAAGCAGTAATTCCATATCATCAGGGCAGGTATTAAGCTGTGGCTACAACTATGATAAGGGCAGGATTGTAGTTAAGGAGATGGCTGATTTGCAGGTGCTTGATTTGGTTGCCAAGGGGATGGTGACTAATAATGTGATTCTTGATTTAGGATATGATAAGGAATTGAGTGATGGCGGTTATGATGGGGAGATGGTGTTGGATGGATATGGACGTACTGTGCCAAGACCTGCACATGGTTCCGTAAGCTTTAAGAGCTACACCTCGTCAACCGGACAGATTATAGATGCATTGCTTAATATATATGACAGGATTGCCGACAGGCGGCTGCTTATTAAAAGGGTGACAATTGCCTTTGGAAATTTACAGAAGGAGAGCAGGCATAAGGAAGAGGAATATGTGCAGTTGGATTTATTTACTGATTATGCCAAGGAAGAGGAGATTAGAGAGAAGCAGCAGAGGGAACGAAGAATGCAGGAGGCGATGCTTAGCATACAGAGCCGCTACGGTAAGAATGCTATTTTAAAGGGAACCAATCTGGAGGATGGAGCAACAACTATTGAGCGTAACCAGCAGATTGGCGGGCATAAGGCGTAAGGAGATTATATGGGAAGGTACGATGATATTATTAATTTAGACAGACCGGTATCCACAAGACCACGCATGTCTGTGGTAGATAGGGCTAAGATATTTATGCCATTTGCGGCACTTAAGGGGTATGATGAGGCAATTGGGGATATGCAAAGATATGTTGAAGAGACGATAGAGAGCGTTATTTGTAATGTTGATGATGATAATTACAGATGATAATGATGAGTTATGGGAAAACGGAAGAAAATGGTCTGGGAATGACAATAAATATCGAATTCACCGAGAAGTAAAGCCACCGAAATAATATTTATTATATTGGTTATTTCGGTGGCTTTCTAGTATAAGCAGTCATGGCTTACAGCTGCCACAAGGGGTAAAGCCCATATTGAGTAGTTCATCCCTGCTGCCGGAATAATCCCATCTGTTTTTTTCGCTGATATCATTAACGGATTCACAAAATAGTGTATGGAACTTCATGGAGTTTTTATTTGCAACATAGGATATGGCAGTGGAAGCAGGATAGGTGTTAGTCTCTTGGGATAAGTGATTTTTACCTGTGGCGTAGTCAATGGTAATATAATCCTGTACATTATATATAAATACGCAGAAGCAGAAAGAATAATCCTTATCCATAGACTGACATTCCATTAGTA
>JAZQLB010000130.1:0-8765 GCA_045542475.1 Lachnospiraceae bacterium
GGCACAAGACTTTCCTTTTCCATAAATTTCTTAAGCTCAAGTCCTGCAATAGTCTGTTGCTGCTTATTAAAGATATGGTTATTAATACCTGTAATGTTATTCATAATTCTCATAACATAGGTTGAAGAGGTAAGAATATAACCCACGGTCATATAGCCCTTCATAACCAGCACAGCACCTATAATGATTGTGCTGATATATGCAATCTGCTTAATTGAATTAAAGGTCAGATCAAACTTTGATGACAGCCATATCTGCTTAAGTCTTGCGTTAAGAAAATTATTATTTGAATTGCCAAACTTTTCCTTCTCAAGGCTCTCATTTGTAAAAGAACGTACAATTCGTACCGCTGCAATATTCTCCTGGGTAGTCAGGTTCATGGCAGAGCTTTTTTCACGAATCTCCTTAAAGTTAACCTTTGCCTTTTTCTTAAAATCCAACACCGAAATAACCAGAAAAGGCATAAGAATCAATGGTATAATGATAAACGAAATATTAATGCCTGATATCAGTATAAGCGTGGTTGCAAGCATAAATATTGCATCGCCCAGATATGGTATTCTGTGAGCGAACAGCTCCTTAAACATAATTGTATCACTGTTTAATATCTGTAAAAGCTCACCGGAATTGTAATCTGCTATGGTGGCTGAATCGAGCTCCATAAGCTTTCCATAGGTATCATATCGAAGCTCTGTTTCAAGTTTTAAACCTACCCACTCCTGCATAAGGTCTCGTACATATATAAGCACTATACGAAGCACAAGAAGAATAACATATACCGCCGCTATTACAAGAAACAGCTTCATGCTATGTACCGCTCCGAAGCTTCCCGATAACAAGAAATTAAACATTCCTCCGCTCTCTGCCGTAACCTCACCGCCTTGAATTACAAAATCAATTAACATTCCCGTTAAAAGAGGCATTAAAAGCTCCGCATATATGCCAAGAAAGCTGAAAAGCTCTGCAAGTATGGCAATGGGCATGCTTTTTTTAAAATATTTGTAGCCAAATCTTAGTGTTTCCATAGTGCCCTCCTAAAAATACTAATTTGTAACTATTAATCCATACAATACCTATCCCTTATGCCAAGGCATATCCTGTGGCATAAGCCTTGCTCCCGGATTATCTACTGCCTCCTGCATCAGCAGGCATACATACGCATCCTCCAATGCTTCTGCCACAGGATATACTTCTATCCCCTCTTCAATGTATCTTCGCATATCATACATCATCGTAGCCATAGCATATTCATCCTGTTCACTGCTCATATCCACATAAGGCTTCCATGTACTGCTTAGCTGCTCCAATTTCTTAGTATTCAGACAAGCATATTCAGTGCTCATCCAAGCCTTCACTTCTTCTACATGCAGCTGATGTGCTTCATCAACATAGCGAATAATGGTATCATTCCACTCTCCATCCCGTCCCTGCACATTTACATGTCTTGTACGAATAAAGCTATGGTATAATACACCACTAAAATCATAAAATGCCATCTTTCCGTTAGTAAAACGAAGCGTTATTACATTACGTTCCTGCTTCTTTACACTGCCATCATTAACTGCACCATAGCGTGAATCTGTCTCTGTTACATCAAAGGAATACTTCTCTCCGCATAAATACTCCAGCCTAAGGCTCATAGGGTCATTCGGCTGAAGCATACGGCGAATAAGGCTGACACCATGATAATCATGAGCCATTGATATGCTTACTGCATATGGGTCATGAATCTTACCTTCCTTTATGGCATTTAGCCCTGCTGCCATAATTGGATACCGATGATACTGCTCTGCAATCTGAATCCTTGCTCCGCCCTGCACCAGACTCCATAGCTCCTTAAGAGCCTCTACACTGCCTGCTGCCGGTGTTTCACACAGCACCGGAAAGCCCTTTTTTGCCCATTTCTTCGTTTCCTCAAAAATAGCAGCCTTTGATACCACCACTACCACAAAATCAGGTCTTGCATTCTCACATTCCTCCACGGATATAGTAGTGGCAATACCATGCTCCGCTGCCATCTTATCTGCCTTTTCCTGTGTCCGGCAGAGCATATATTTCAGACAAAACTGTTCAGGATACTTCTTTGCTATTCTCGCATAAAACAATGAACGCCAGCCTGAGCCGACAATAATAAATGATAATGGCTTCATAGACTACTCCTTCTAAAAAATGTATTATTTTATCAGTAATAAATATATGGAGCAGCCTAAAGACCGCTCCATACTTTATTAATCTTCTCCTATCACCGACTCAATCTCAAAATGTCTTACTGCAATATAATCAAGTATCCAACAATCCTCTTCCTCACCATAATCTCCATCACTATACCAATAATAAGATATCATAAGCACTTCATCATTATGGTACCATCTATAGCTTCTTCTTACTTCCTTATCAAGAAACATCTCCGGCTCGCCAAGTACTGCTGTTATATTATTCTTTAATTCCTCACCTGCAGTATCATCCTCAGTACCTTGCTCATCAAGCATAAATCTGAGTCTGACCTCCTTAAGCTGTGCATTCAGAATATCCTCCTGAGAAACCACAGTAGCATCATCATTACCAACAGCACCATCAAATTTGAAATTCAGATTAACAGGAACTCCTGCAAAATAGAAATCCTCTATCTCTGCTGAAATCTCTATATTATCATAGCTTCCATTCACGCACTCGCTGCTGTTATAATAGGTAGTATAATACACACCCTCATAATCAGTAATATCTTCATCCTCGAGGGTCTTTCCTGTCTTCTCAAAAACCACCTCCATTACTTCTTCAAAGGTCATTCCGTTCCTGAAGCCAAACAGATTATATACACCCTTATCAATACACAATTCCTCACCCAGTATATATAATTCAACTGTTATTTCCTCTTCCTTGGCAGGATATGTAACTATCGGCTCGTCCGTTTTGTCAGTTACCTTCTTGGTTCCTATCCCATTATCCGTGCTTCCTGTTCCCCACGCACCATATAATAAAACGATTGCACATAATACAACCAGAATTCCGATAATCGTACATAAAATTCCAATAAGAACTTTATATAAGCCCTTCATAAAGGAACCTCCTTTTTCCACATATATATAAATATCGGTATATAATATACAGTTCTTAACCATTAACCCTCAATAAGATACCGATTAATACTCTATATGTCATTTTAACACAAAACAGAAAATTATGGTACTAATTTAGCAATTTTTTAATTCAAAATCTTCTCAAGCATTCCCACCCTGTTAAATGGAAAAGAAAAATAGTACCCATCCGCAAAATCCGCCGTAAGTGCCATCATCTCCTTAGCCAGCTTAATTCCTGCCTGCTCGCCCTCCTCCTTTGTCATGTCCTCACGATAGCGGGCCAGTACCTCATCTGTGACATCGATACCTGTCATTTCATTTTTCATGAAAATAGCATTTTTCAGACTGACAAAAGGCATAATTCCACACAATATGCGCGCGCCAGTCTCCTCCTTAATCAACCTTACCCGATTGGCACTCTCTAAGGTTGATACAGGCTGGGTTAAAAAGAAGGTAGCACCTGCCTGCATTTTCTTTTTAACACGACCAATCTCTACATCCAAATTTCTCCGCCCCTGATTAATTGCACCGCCATAGCAAAGAGGTGTTTTTGCAAACTGCTCCTCGTTCATATCACTCATAATTCTCATAAGTCCTGTAGAATCAAAATTGAATACTGTTTTAATGCTGCTTCGCATCACTGACGGAATAGGATCTCCTGTGATTACAAGGAAATTGCGGATATTATTAATACTTGCCCCTAAAAGCTGTGAGCGCATGGCAATGGCATTTTTATCACGACAGCAGATATGAGGCATTACACACATGCCAGTCTCCCTAGCCACCTTTTCTGCCATAAGTATGGAATCTGCCCTCGTTCTTCCTGATGGCGAATCCGGGAAGGTCAGCACATCTACACCGCTTTTTTGCAACAAATGAGCAGCATCCATAATCTTTTCATCATCGCTTCCAAGCGGTGGTGCAAGCTCTACCGCTATTAATTTTTTTCCCTCCTTGCCTGCATAAAAGGCACTATTAAGAGACTGCACAGGCTTTGCCACAGCCTTAATCCGAGCTACTTTTCGTCCCGGCTGTGC
The DNA here is from genome assembly GCA_045542475.1 of Lachnospiraceae bacterium. GTDB lineage: Bacteria > Bacillota > Clostridia > Lachnospirales > Lachnospiraceae > CAG-882. Next base: position 4,115 of record JAZQLB010000130.1, read on the forward strand.
ATACACCAGCTTCTTACTTATTTTACGGATATACTCAGGTGTAGTACCGCAGCATCCACCCACAATATCCGCACCATCCGCCGCAATATCACAGACCTTGCTTACAAAATAGTCCACGTTCTTATTATCAAATATCATTCGGTTACTGATTATCTGTGGATAACCTGCGTTTGGCAACGCAGTAAGCAGCTTATTACCTGAAAAATTAATATTTCTAATAATCTGCTGCATATGTCCCGGTCCCACACCACAATTAAAGCCTATAGCATCAACTGCTGCCATAGCTTCTGCACGCTCTACCAGCTTACGCGCACTAAGTCCTGAATTACTATATCCAAACTGATTAACGGAAAACTGCACAATAACCAATGCCTTGTCCCCAATATACTCCACAGCCTCCTTAATGTCCTCTACATCAGAAAAGGTCTCAAATACCAAAAGCCTTGCGCCCTCCTCTAAGAAGGTTTTACATATTCTGACATATTCCCTTGCTGCCTCTTCTGCCGTCAGCTGGCTGTTATATGCAAGCTGACCTATATCTGCTGCGATATAAATGTCAGTATTCCCGTTACTATCTGCTTCCTTCTTTTCAGCCTCATATTCATTAACCGCTTCACAAGCCAGCCTGTAGCCCTGACGAATATTTTTCTCCACCTCTTCCCATGACATATCAAGTGCCATGCTGTTACAGGCAAATGTATTAGTTCGTATTATCTGTGCCCCTGCTTCCATATATTCCTTATGTATCGCCTTAACCCTGTCAGGATATTGTATATTAGCCATCTCCGGCAGTTCTTTGGTATTATAAAGCTGCGCGTAATAGGTTCCAAATGCCCCATCAAATAGCATTTTCCGGCTTGTAAGTCTGTCCTTAATTGTCTGCATATATTTCCATTCCTTTATATAATCCATTTTCATTTATGATTACTATATTACCACTTGCTAAAAAAAGCAAATAAAATAAATCCTGTTACAGCTGCAAAGCTTATATCAGCCTTCCAACCATAACAGGATTATATTATTATAGTATGTAATTATTACTCAATCACAAAGGTACAAGCATTAACATCCGTACCATCTGTAAGTGAAGCCACACCATTAACCAGGGTTATATACATTCCCGGAAAAGCCACCGACTCAAAGGATACACCCGAACCTGTTCCTGCAAGACCTTCTATTGTCTTAAAGGTCTGTACATCAGCCATCTTGCCTGTTGAATCCTGCGAAAGACCTATCGCTCCCTCTGCTGCTGTTATATACAAGCCCGGCTTATTGTAAGATTCGATAGACACATAATATACATTAGTCTCATCTGTCTTACCCGGTACGATTTCCCAATAGGTATCTTCATCCGTAATCTTATCTAAATTACTTCCTAACTGTACATTAGTATATGGATATGCAGTATCAACAACTGAATTATTAAAGTGAGCATGAACAAGCTTCTCGCCACCAAGAGAAACAAGTACTGACTTTACACCACTGATACCTGTTGAAGTCTCCTGAATATACTTAACTGTACCATCATCCTCAAACACAATCTCTTCAATACATGCAACTCGTCTGAAACCGCTGCCCTTTGGAAGAGAACCATTGTGATAGATAAAGTATGTTTTTCCCTTAAAATCAAATACTGCCATATGGTTGGTATTTGAAGTTGCTGATGGCTCCATAATAATATCGCCATACATCCACTTGCCCTCCATAAGGTCATCAGTTGTGGCATATGCCATATGCTCTCTCCAGCCATAAGCATAGAAGAGATAATAGTCACCATAATAATTACCATTCTCATCCTGTCTTCTGTATATCCATGGAGCCTCTGTAAAGCCTGATGGTACCTTCTGGCTTACAACATCTTTTTCAAATACAATCTTTCTGTCGCCATCCTGATCTTTTACAGATATCATATCAGAATTAAGCTCACACATATAGAGCTTTGAATTACCCCAGCAAAGATATATGTGCTCCACACCCTTTTCATCTGTCTCAATCCATACTGATGGGTCAATATCATTCCATGTCGAAGTCTCGTCTGTTGTAAAAGAACCATTAATAAGAGGCTGCCCGATATCCACAAAAGGTCCTGTTGGACTATCTGATACCGCTACACCAATGGACTGCTTACCCTTGTCCGTACTTGCCCATGAGCAGGTATAGAAATAATACATATTCTTGCCAGCTGCCTCATCATAATGTATCGCCACCTGACCTGCCCATGCAGAATTATTATCCGCCCAGCTGACATCCTTCATGCTTAAAACCACACCCTCATAGGTCCAGTTCACTAAATCCTTTGAGGAATAACACTGATACTCAGGAATCACATAGGATTCTGTCTGCGCTGTATCATGTCCTGTATACAAATATACCGTATCGTCTACAACAAGTACTGCCGGGTCTCCACCATATGTAAGTGCACCCTCTGCATCAAAGCCGGCAATCGGATTACCATTCACGCTCTTTGCAATCTCTATAGGCTGTGGTTCTGATGCCATTGTTGTCTCTGGCTCATCATTAGTCCCCTTACTACATCCAAATAAGGATACTGTCATAACACCCAGCATTAATAAGCTGATTAATCTCTTTTTCATAAATAACCTCTCCTGTATCTATTTTCTTCACAACACTTGTGAAAAGGGATTGTGAAGATTTTCACATATTGTGATTATACTACATATTATTTCGTTTTGCTATGGGTATATGATACTTTATTTATGTTTTTCATAAAATGCGCCCTTACCTGCTTCCCTTTTTTAATTATGCCGCACCCATTAAGGCATATATTACAGTTCCTATTACACCGCTTCCAAGTATAATCGTTACTGCACTTACCTTAAATTTTCTAAGAATAAATAACGCTGCCACAAATATTCCAAGTTCCACATACCTTATATCACTAAGAACTATGCTTCCTAGCTCAGCCTGAAATAATCCCAGCATAAGAATTGAAGCACCAGCCGAGCCGATAAGTGCCACAACTGCCGGTCTGAGCGAACCAAGTACTACCTGAACACCGCTAACAGTGCGATATTTGTAATAAAAGAATGCCAAGGTCAGACAAATGCAAAAGGATGGAATAATACATCCGATAGAGCATATAATAACTCCCGGAATCCCTGCCAGTCTCATTCCCACAAAGGTCGCCGAATTAATGGAAATCGGTCCCGGAGTCATCTCCGCTACTGTTATCAAATCAGAGAATTCCTCCAATGTCATAAGCCCGTATACATTAACAATCTGTTCCTGAATAAGTGGTATCGCCGCATATCCTCCGCCAACGCTGAACAGACCAACCTGCATAAAGGAAAAAAATAATTTCCATATAAGCATTATACCTTGGCCCCCTTTCTTTTATTAAGCGTAAATAACAAATCAATAATGCCAATCCCAAGGCACACCAGAATTATTATCATGGCACTTACACCCAGAAGGTATGCAGCAACAAATGCAATAATCATCATGGCAATGTACAGTACCCTCTTAGTGTTTAATACACTCTTTGCCAAATTAATCACCACATCAAATATAACTGCTGCCACTCCGGCACGCATAACCTGAAGCGCCACCGCGATATACGGATTGGTTCTAAACTGCTCGTAAAATACAGAAATAATTGAAATAATAATCATCGGTGGTAAAATGGTTCCCAATATCGCAGTAAACGAACCCACAACACCTGCCATACGATAGCCTATAATAACAGAGGCATTAACCGGAAGTGGTCCCGGTGCTGACTGGGTAATAGCAGTTACATCAAGCATCTCGTCCTCTCCAAGCCACTTAAGCTCCTCCACGAATTTATTTTTCATTAATGATACTATTACAAAGCCACCGCCAAATGTGCATGCACTAAGCACAAACATCGTCTTAAACAGCGTCCACAGCTTACTGTAATCCTTTTTCATAATAACCTCCAAACAACTTTATCATTTTCGTGAAATAGAATAACACGGATGGTATTATTTGTAAAATAGATATGTTTTATAGACCCTATAGTATTTTACTATATCAGTAAACTATCCAAAACAAAAGGGCAACCATATTCCCAAGCGTATATGGTCACCCTATCTATATTTCTTATTACATCTTCTCTGTAAATTCCCCAACTGACGATACTCTTGCTGAAAGCTGTACCCATTGCTTAAGGACATCAACCTTCTCTTCATGATATATCCTGTCACGCAGCTCTTCTGCAATACAGCCATATTCTTCAAGAAATTCAATTATTGTATCAGCTAATGCATGTCTCATACCTTCTTTTCTTCCTTCTTTTATCCCTTCACTACGAACATCCCAATCATGTAATGTCATCTTCATATAATCAACTCTCCATTCCTTATTCATACGCGCTTTTGAAACAGCCTTATCAAGACTACTTGAAAAAGCTCCGCTTATCTTATTAGTCTCTATATAATCCAAGAATTCAGCAGTTTCCCTTGGAATATTCTCACCATTACCCTTGGTGTTAAAAAACAATATCTTTCTGCCATCCTCAAGCTTAAGTTCAGGAAGTTCATTACATACATTTTCAAAGGAATAGCAGCTTAATCCCCTGCCAAAAGGATCAAAGGTACATATAAATATAACATAGCTATCCTTAAGTTCTGCATAACTGTCGCCACTCTCTAGTAGCTTCAAATCTATCATA
>JAZQLB010000131.1:0-3979 GCA_045542475.1 Lachnospiraceae bacterium
GATTTATCTGAAGAAATAGAACGTATGGATAGATTTATATCAGTCGAGGTAAACATGAAGCGTATATTTACTAAAAAAATATTGTGTGTAATGTTAAGTGTTATGTGCGGTTTACAGGGAACGACCGCATGTGCTGCATCAGAAATTAGTAATACAGTTAATAATGTTGAAGCAGCTACGGAATATTATTTTAATGATTTTTCGGAGTGGAAAACAGGTCATTATTCAGAAAACACAGGTTTATATGATTCATGGTCAGGAAGATTATGCTATACAAAGGATATACCTGTTAATGCTGCAAGTGTATATAATCTAGTGCAGCCATTCAATGTATATAATGTTGTTATTTTGCAGCTTGATTCAGACGGTAATGTATTATATTACGACAGCTATAAGAATGGAGCAGAGATTATTACCGGTGCAGATACAGCTTTTTTAAGAATATATATATATAATCAGGCTAATTATAGTATGACATATGCAGATTATGAGGCAGCATTTACGAATGGATATTCATTAACGCTTAAAGAAGCAGAGAATTACAGCAGTTTGATTAATATGACTGAGCTTACTAATGCAGGCTTATGGGAGAACGGTGTATATAATCAGAATGGAAATGAAGAAAATACGCAGGCGGCCATCAGAATGAAGGAGTTTAAGACGGTAGAAGCCGGGGCGGCGTATTCAGTAAATTTACCGGACACTTCCTATTGTGCTTTAATGGTTGCTCTTGATGAGGAGCTACAGGTTATTGACAGCCGGACTATTAAGCACGGTGGTGAATATGTAATGGCTGATAATGCAGCATATGTAAGAGTATCCTTAAAAAATACTTCAGCGTATGTGCTCAATACAGGTGTTTATGAAGCTTTATGCGAAGCGGGAATGGAATTTAGTATTAATAAGATAGATAATTACAGTAGTGAAATAGCTGCTACAGATATCAGCAAAATTGGAATGTGGGAATCAGGTATAATCAGTTCAGCATCTGGTGAGAAATCAAGTGCAGTATATGCTGTAAGAATGATTTCTGCAAAGAACTGTATGCCGGCAACAGAATATAAAGCATTAATATCAGATAGCACCTTAAGATTGTCTGTTGCAGAATACAATGCGGATGGAAGTTATATAAAGATTAATCATGTATACAATGGTGAAAGCTTTACAACCTCAGATGAGGCAGCTTATGTGGCTGTTTGTATGTGGGTGCCTAATGTATATAGTATGTCATATTCAAAATATGCGGAGATCTTTGCCACGGAGGGATTTAACCTTGATATTAATGTAGTGGAGCAGGAAGAGAATACAACAGAAGCAGTAACAGAAGAAATCACCGAAGAAACAGCAGAGATTGAAACTGAGGTTATTGTTGATGCGAATGAAGCAGTAACAGAACAGGAGAGTATTACTGAAATAGCCACAGAAGAGAGCACGGAAGTAGTCATCGAGGAAGAGACGGAGCTTGTAACAGAAGGAATGATAAATGATATGGCTGTAGTATCAATTAGCAGTGCTTCTCTTTCTAATATATCAAACTACCAGTATGGCTGGTATAAGTCATGGGGTGGTGACTACGAATATAATACGTCAGGTATGTGTTCTAAATATTTTTATGCAGTAACCAAGGATTACTATTACATTAATGTTAATGATTCAAGAATAGGAGTATCCTTAAGGGAATATGACGAGACAGGTAAATGGCTTAAATGTGTTGATTTGTTATATAATGGCGATTTGTATACACCATCAGAGGGAACGGCATATATAACTGTGACACTTAAGTCTGCAGAATGGGCAACAGGTGTTGATAAGCTGTTAGGAAATGGACTTGTAATCGATTTCTCTGATACGGAGAATGCATATGCTACAGAAAAGGTAAGTATTGACAGCTTTGATTTTACTAACCAAGATAACTGGAGAAGCGGTAACTATGTATATGCCACAGGAGACTATGGACTTAATGTCAACAGCTTCTGTACCACAAAGTTACTGGAGGTGTCTGAAAGCACAGGAACCAGAATGGTAGATTTATGGGATGGTTACATCAAAATGAATATCCTTGAGCTGAGAGCAGATGGTTCAGTTATACAGAATACTACTCTTTATGGCGGGCAAAAATGGACTAAGCAGACAGAAACTGTATATATAGGAGTGTCAATTGTTGGTGATGATGAGCATAGCTATGATTATTTCGTAGGACATTTCAATTCTGGTAAGGTATGTACATTAGACAGATATGAGAAGTATAACTATAATACTGTAATGACACCAATTACAGCAGATGAATTCATGGATATAATGAATGTGGGCTGGAACCTTGGAAACTCTCTTGATGCACACTATGGTGACAGGGATGAGGCTAATCCAAAGCTTAATCAGGAGCTTATCTGGGGAAATATAACAATTACAGAGGATTTGATTGATTATATTTCAGATATGGGCTTTAACACTATAAGAATTCCGGTAACCTGGTATTATAATACCTATACGGATGAAAATGGTAATTTGAGGGTTCATGAGGCTTGGCTTGACAGAGTTCAGGATGTAGTGGATTATGCAATAGCAAATGATATGTATGTATTCTTAAACACACATCACGAGCAGCCTATTATTTTTACAGGAACTGATGAGGAGACCTTCTCGCAGGTGCTTTCGGATGCAGAGGATTTATGGACTGAAATAGCAACCTATTTTAAGGATTATGATGAGCATCTGATTTTCGAGGCATATAATGAGGTGGATAATATTGCACAGAGCTGGAACTATAGTGCGCTGGCGGCAGAGCAGATGAACAGACTTAATCAGGTATTTGTAGATACTGTAAGAGCAACAGGCGGAAATAATACGCTTAGAATACTCTGCGTACCAACCTTGCTTGACGGTTATAATGATTTTATTCTTAATGACTATGTAAAGCCTGTTGACCCATCAGGAGAGGGCTTGCTGCTCACACAGATTCATTCCTACAGCTATCAGTTTGACCAGGATATAGAGACTTTGTTTGCATGCCTGGAAGCTTTTGCAGAAAAGAATTCATTACCTGTTATAATTGGTGAGTTTGGTACAAAGCCAAGCTATAGTCCGATTGAATATAGGGAAGAAGCATCCTCTAATTTTGTGGCAAGAGCTAACGCACATGGACTCAGATGTATATACTGGGACGATGGTAATCTGGGGAATTACGGACTTGTTGACAGGAAGGATTTTGACAATTCAGAGCATGCTATATTAGCAGGACTTGTTAATGCTGTGGCTTATAGAACCGAAGGTAAGATAAGCTATGATGAAATGGATGATTTTGTATATATGACTCTTAATCAGAGCACAGGCGAGTTGATTGAGGATAAATATTGGGGAAGTATAGTTACTGCAGATACTGACGGACACGGAATTGTGATTCCTGAGGGCAGCGATTATCTTACACTTAATCTGGCAACAGCAGGAACAGCAGCACTACAGAAGATACATTATGTTCATTTCTATGATGAGAATATGCAGTTTATTTCAGCAGAGAATAAGGGCGGCGGCTTTTATAATATTACCCTTAACATACCGGAGGGGGCAGCATATTTAAGAGTAGGAATTAATAACAGCCATTCTGCAACAAAGCAGCTTCAGTTCCTTAAGTTCTTTACCTATGGAGAAATGAAGCTTACTGTAGGATTTATTGATAAGGAGAATGTTAATGCAGTTACACCTGACCCAATGGATAAGATAGCAGATGATGTACTGCTTGAGGTTAAGGATACATCATATTTTACCTCACCATTATCAGAGGTGGATTTCTCTGATTTTTCAGAGTATGAGTCAGGCTGCTATTATTATGCAACAGGTATTAAAGCTGAAAGTGCAGACAGTATAAGACTGGTTAATTACAAGGAGGTATCAAATAGTGGAAATGATACCTATGTGTATACAACCAACAAGTCAGGCATAAGGATGACGGTTATCGAGATTGATGAGAATTTCAAATATTTAA
>JAZQLB010000132.1:0-4370 GCA_045542475.1 Lachnospiraceae bacterium
CTGTTTTCCAAAGCAGGTGGTGTGTTTAACGATGTAACCGAGATTACGCTCACTATCCAGGGAGAGGGTGCGATTTATTATACACTTGATGGCAGTGTGCCAACTACTTCAAGTCAGGCATATACAGGTGTAATAAATGTACAGGCAGGAGTAACTGTGCTTAGCTGCATAGCTGTTAATGATTATGGCATTATAAGTGATGTGGTTTCAGAAAGCTATGAAATTACTTATGTAGCTCCTAAGAAACCGACAATTTCTCCTGTAAGCGGAACCTATGATACTGCACAGATGATAGTTATCGGTAATATACCTGCCGGTGGTACAGCATATTATACCTTAGATAATACAACACCAACAGATAAGTCTATTAAATATGATGGTATACCTTTTGAGATGCCGGAGGGTAATAATGTATTATCAGTTATAGTATATGATAAGAATGGTCTTGCAAGTGATGTGGTTAAGAGAAACTATGTTCTTAATATTGTTGAAAAGATTTCGGTAGAGGATGCGGAAGCTTTTATCTGGGATACTATGCAATATAAGAATATGGTTAATGAAGAGCATCTGTCTGGGGATGGGGAGCCAGTAACCTTAGAGCTTGACGAGAAGAAAACCATAGATGAGCTTACATTATGGGTATTTGATATTCTTGTTTATACAGAAACCGGTAATGTAAAAGCTAATTATCAGATGGGAGCAGATGTAGACACAGGCTTTGTGTATACAGTATATGAGAATAATGGAATATATACATTAGATCAGGTTATGTATTAAATTGAAAAATCGGATAGCTTTAGCAGAATTTTTAATTCTAGAGTTATCCGATTTTTATTTTTGATAAAAAAATATCAATTTTTGTTGTCTTTTGTCATTTAGTGTATTAAAATAAAAGCAAGTATCACATAGGAGGTAAAATATGTATCCAATATTAAAAGCAGAGAAATTGGCTGATAAAATTTTTCTTATGGATGTGAAGGCACCTAGAGTTGCTTCTTCATGTTATCCAGGCCAGTTTATTATTGTCAAAATCGATGAGAAGGGCGAAAGAATTCCACTTACTATATGTGACTATGACCGCGAGGCAGGTACTGTTACAATAGTATTCCAGATTGTTGGTGCTTCTACAGAGAAGATGTCACACCTTAAGGAAGGAGATGCATTCAGAGATTTTATCGGACCTCTTGGTTGTGCATCGGAATTTGTCCATGAGGATATTGAAGAATTAAAGAATAAGAAGATTCTCTTTGTTGCAGGTGGTGTTGGTACCGCTCCTGTATATCCACAGGTTAAGTGGCTTAAGGAGAATGGTGTAGATGTAGATGTTATTGTTGGTGCTAAGACCAAGGATATGCTTATCCTGGAGGATGAGATGAGAGCTGTTGCAGGTAATCTCTATGTAACAACAGATGATGGCAGCTACGAGAGAAAGGGTATGGTAACAGAGGTTATTAAGTACCTTGTTAATGAAGAGAAGAAGTCATATGATGTATGTGTGGCTATCGGACCTATGATTATGATGAAGTTTACAGCCCTTTTAACCAAGGAGCTTGGAATTAAGACTATCGTAAGCCTTAACCCAATCATGGTTGATGGTACAGGTATGTGTGGTGCCTGTCGTGTTACAGTAGGCGGAGAGGTTAAGTTTGCCTGTGTAGATGGTCCTGAGTTTGACGGACACCTTGTAGACTTCGATGAGGCTATGAAGAGACAGCAGATGTATAAGACAGCAGAAGGCAGAGCAATGTTAAAATTACAGGAAGGCGCAACACACCATGGTGGATGTGGTAATTGCGATGGTGAATAAGATGGATGTTTTAAAGAAAGTACCTGTAAGAGAGCAGGAACCGGCAGTTCGTGCTCACAATTTTGAAGAGGTATGTCTCGGATATAATGAGGAAGAGGCAAGAGCAGAAGCATCAAGATGCTTAAAGTGTAAGAATGCACAGTGTATGAAGGGATGTCCTGTATCAATTAACATTCCTGCATTTATTAAAGAGGTTGAGGATGGTAATTTTGCAGAAGCATACAGAATTATCAGCCGTTCATCAGCACTCCCAGCTGTATGTGGACGTGTATGCCCACAGGAGAGTCAGTGTGAGGGTAAATGTATCAGAGGAATTAAGGGCGAGCCTGTTTCTATTGGTAAGCTTGAGAGATTTGTTGCTGACTGGGCTAGAGAGAATGGTGTTGAGCCAGAAAAGCCTGAAGCACTTAATGGTAAGAAGGTAGCTGTAATCGGTTCAGGTCCTTCAGGTATTACATGTGCCGGAGACCTTGCTAAGCTTGGTTACGATGTAACTATTTTCGAGGCATTACACGAGGCAGGCGGTGTACTTGTTTATGGTATTCCGGAGTTCCGTTTACCTAAGAATACAGTTGTTAAGAGTGAGATTGAGAACGTTAAGAAGCTTGGCGTTAAGATTGAGACTAATGTAGTAATCGGTAAGTCAGTTACTATAGATGAGCTTATGGAGAAGGAAGGCTTTGATGCCGTATTTATCGGTTCAGGCGCAGGACTTCCTAAGTTCATGGGTATTCCTGGTGAGAATGCTAACGGCGTATTCTCTGCTAATGAATACCTTACAAGAAATAACCTTATGAAGGCATTTGATGAGTCATATGATACACCAATTATCGGCGGTAAGAAGGTTGCAGTTGTTGGCGGCGGTAATGTTGCCATGGATGCAGCAAGAACAGCATTAAGACTTGGTGCAGAGGTTCATATCGTATACAGAAGAAGTGAGGAAGAGCTTCCAGCAAGAGTTGAAGAAGTTCATCACGCTAAAGAAGAAGGAATCATTTTTGATCTTCTTACTAACCCAACAAAGATTCTTGTTGATGATAATGGCTGGGTTAAGGGTATGGAATGTATCAGAATGGAGCTTGGAGAGCCTGATGCTTCTGGCAGAAGAAGACCTGTTGAGGTTCCGGGTTCAGAGTTTGTGCTTGACCTTGATACCGTTATCATGTCACTTGGTACATCACCTAACCCACTTATTTCTTCTACAACAGAAGGACTTGATATTAATAAGTATAAGTGTATCGTTGCTGATGAGAATGGTTGTACAACTAAGGAAGGTGTATATGCCGGTGGTGATGCCGTAACAGGTGCTGCTACAGTTATCCTTGCTATGGGAGCTGGTAAGACAGCAGCTCAGGGTATTCACGAATATCTTAGTAATAAATAATTAAAAATAAATAGGCTGCGTTATTTATAGCGCAGCCTGTTTGCAAATATGAGGTACATACTGTGAAAAAACAACTTATAAAGGTTATAAGTATTATTTTACTTACTATAATTATGATTCAACCGGTTAATGTAGCGGCTAATGGAACAGAAGTTTCAATGGATAGAAAAATAAGTATTGGATATTCTAGTGTTCCGGGGTTTTATTATAATGATATTAGTAATGGTGCTGATATTGCCGCAGGTTATATGGTTGATTATGTTAAACAGCTGTATGATGAAAGAAATATAAGATTTGGTTTTTCTAATAATGATGAAGTGCTTGAAAGTGAGCTTAATGAAGGTAAATATGATTTGATAATATCAAGAAAGGATAAGCTTGAAGAACAATCTAATTATATTTTCACGGATAGTGCGGTAATGAAAGAGCATTGCATAATGTATGTGGATATCAATGCAGACATATATTATGATGATTTTGATAGATTTGACGGATTAAATATAGGTATGATTGAGAGCGAGATGTATGAAAATGCACTCGCTAATTATGCTGTTAGAAATGGTTTTTCATATAATATTAAATATTATGAGGATGTTGATGCCATTGAAGCTGCCATGGAACAGGGCGAAATTGAAGCTTTCATTTTAGGAAGCCGTTATGATTTATATGGTGATTATAAGCAGGTAACAACCTTTGGTATGTTTAGGTATTATATCGTTGCATTGCAGGAAAATGAGGCTTTAATTGAAACTATTAATGCTAATATGATAATTCTGGAGGAACGTTTACCGGTATATGTATCAGATTTGTTTTCTGAATACTATTGGGACAGTGTGGGTATATATCCTGGTATTACTCGGGCTGAACATGAGATTGCCATGAAGCATCAGAATATTAAAGTGGGATATCTGAATGATTTATATCCATTAGAATGTACTAATGTAGATGGGGAATTTGCAGGAATCGTAAGGTCTCTATTTGATTTATGTCAGTCGTATACAGGACTTACTTTTGAGTATTATGAATATAATGATTCACAAAAGTGTTATAGGGATTTGGCTGATGGTGTTATTGATATGATTGCCCTGGCTCCATATGATACAAAATGGGCTGATGGTCAGCAGATATTGGTTTCTGATATGTATTTATCAATTCCTATGTATGCCATAACTGTTAATG
>JAZQLB010000133.1:0-4116 GCA_045542475.1 Lachnospiraceae bacterium
ACAGACATTTCAAAGGAAATCTTTATCAGATAGTATCTGTGGCTATTAATTCGGAGACGAATGAACCATATGTGGTATATCAGGCATTGTATGGCGACATGCAGGTATGGGTACGTCCATATGCATCATTTATCAGCGAGGTTGACAGGTCTAAATATCCACAGGCTGCACAGAAATATCGTTTTGAAGCGGTGTCAACTTTGGCAGGTGGGATGGTTTCGCCCGTTCGGCAGACTTCTGATATGCCGGAGGTTACACGGGAGGCTGTAACACCAACAAGAACGGAAGCAGAGCATACAGAGGAAGGGATAGATGTGGATAAAAGATTGCTTGCGTTTTTAGATACGGATACCTATAAGGAGAAGCTTAATTATCTTTCATTTATAAAGAATAATATTGATGACAGGCTGATTAATGATATTGCGGTTGCAATGGACATTATGATTGAGGAAGGTCCTATTGACAAAAGATATGCATCCCTTGTAAGCTGTTTACAGACAATGGCAAAGTTTGAGTGTAACAGATTGAGATAATTTGGCTAATAGTTTGGAAAATGGGCAAAGCTGCTATATTTTCTCAACAATAATGCTTGAAAAATAAGGAAAAATTTGATAATCTATATATAGTGGGTAACAATGCCACTATATACATTTTCGGAGAAAGGAAATATATAATGAAAATTGCTTTAATTAATGAGAACAGCCAGGCAGCAAAGAATGCTATGGTATATGATACTCTTAAGAAGGTAGCAGATGAGAAGGGATACGAGGTAGTTAATTACGGAATGTATTCAGCGGAGGATACAGCACAGCTTACATATGTACAGTGTGGTATTTTAGCAGCTATTCTTCTTAATAGCGGTGCAGCTGATTTTGTAGTAACAGGCTGTGGAACTGGTGAGGGTGCTATGCTTGCACTTAATTCATTCCCAGGTGTACTTTGCGGACATATTGTAGACCCATCTGATGCTTATATGTTCAGCCAGATTAATGCAGGTAATGCTATTGCACTTCCATTTGCGAAGGGCTTTGGCTGGGGCGCTGAGCTTAATCTTACTTACATTTTCGAGAAGCTTTTCGAGTGCGAACCAGGCGGAGGCTATCCAAAGGAGAGAGTAGTACCTGAGCAGCGTAACAAAAAGATTCTTGACGAGGTTAAGAAGGTTACTCATACAGATATGTTATATATCTTACAGAACATCGATCAGGATCTTTTAAAGGGAGCAGTAAGTGGCGAGAAGTTTGCTGAGCTTTTCTTTAAGGACTGCAAGTGCGATAAAATTGCGGAATATATAAAATCGATTATATAATGTAACAGTTCAGCCGGAATCTATATAGTAATCAAATCATGCGTGCATGAATTTGATTACTGTATGGATTCCGAGCTGGGCGCCCGATAGTGAGCAAAGTTAGCTGTGCAAGCAGCGGGAAGGCATCGCAGGTGCCTTTGCTAATGGGTACGGGGCTGAACTGTTATTTTATTATATATAATTCATATTTCGTATATTGACAATTATTTGGCAAAATGCGATAATTTACTATGATTTTGTTTAAAGGAGGAATTAACAAAATGGCAACAAAGGCTATGTACAAGATCGAAGAGATCGGTAAGGGCAAAGTAGGATTCTCTACTACACGTTCTATTATCGAGGCAGCTTTCTACGGCAACAATGTTGTTAAGGTTAACACACTTAAGGAAGCTTATAATTTAGCAAAGAATTCACCAGGAACAATCGTAACAGATATGCCTGTTTACAGAGGTGAAGAGTTCGGCTTAGACGCTGATGCTAAGGTTTTATTATTCAATGATGGTGCAGTAACAGGCCGTTACGCAGCAGCTCGTCGTATCAAGGGTGAGCCAGGTGTTGATGCTGGTAAGCTTGATAAGGTAGTTATGGATGCTATCTATAAGACAAGAAAGACTAAGATGTATCATGCAACATGTTATGTTGGTCTTGATAAGGAATTTATGGCTAAGGCTCATCTTCTTATTCCAGAAGGAGAAGAGAACTTACTTTACAACTGGATGTTAAACTTCCAGTATATGTCAGATGAGTATGTAAAGATGTACAAGGAGTCTAAGTTAATCGGCGATGGTAAGGAGCCAGATATCTACATCTTCTCTAACCCACAGTGGGTACCAACAGAGAGCCCAGATGTTGATTACAGCTGCTTAAGCGATCCACTTACACTTTGCTACTTCGATACAGATCAGAACTGTGCAGCAATTCTTGGTATGAAGTACTTTGGTGAGCACAAGAAGGGTACTCTTACAATGGCTTGGGCACTTGCTAACAGAAATGGTTATGCATCATGCCACGGTGGTCAGAAGGAGTACACACTTGAGGATGGTTCTAAGTTCGTTGCTTCAGTATATGGTCTTTCAGGATCAGGTAAGTCAACACTTACACATGCTAAGCATGGCGGCAAGTATCCTTCAATCAAGGTTCTTCATGATGATGCTTTCATCATTAATACAGATACATGTTCATCTGTAGCTCTTGAGCCTACATATTTTGATAAGACATCTGATTATCCAACAGGATGTCCAGATAACCAGTACCTCTTAACAGTTCAGAACTGTTCAGCTACAATGGATGAGGATGGCAAGATTCAGTTAGTAACAGAAGATATCAGAAATGGTAACGGACGTGCTATCAAGTCTAAGTTATGGTCGCCTAACCGTGTAGATAAGATTGACAGCCCAGTTAACGCTATCTTCTGGATTATGAAGGATCCAACAATCCCACCAGTAGTTAAGTTAAAGGGTGCAGCTCTTGCATCAGTTATGGGTGCTACACTTGCTACAAAGACATCTTCAGCAGAGCGTGTTGCAGCAGGTACAGACTTAAATGCTATCAGAATCGTTCCATATGCTAACCCATTCAGAACATACCCATTAGTAAATGACTATGAGAAGTTCAAGAAGTTAGTAGAAGAGAAGAACGTAGACTGCTATATCGTTAATACAGGTGATTTCATGGGTCAGAAGGTTAAGCCAGCTGATACACTTGGAATCCTTGAGACAATCGTTGAGGGTAAGGCTTCATTTACACAGTGGGGTCCTTTCGAAGATATCGAGATCATGAACGAGTGGTCAGGTAAGACAGCAGACTTCACACCTAATATGAATGATGCTGATTACAAGGCTCAGTTAAAGGCTGCTATGCAGACTCGTGTTAACGCAGTTAGTGATTTCTCAGTTAAGAAGGAAGGCTACGATGCTCTTCCAGCAGAGGCATTAGATGCTCTTAAGAAGCTTGTTGATGCTCTTAACTAATTTGTATTAATATACATGAAAATATTGGGAGTTGTTGCATGAAGTGTGACAACTCCTATTATTTGTTCTGAATGACAGATTTTTACAAATATTCCAAATAATAATTTTGAAAATATGTGTTGTAAAAATGCTTTCTTGGTAGTATAATATCAATAACAAAGATGAACTTAATCCTGGGGTGTACGACACTCTTACATTTTTGAACCTACATTTACGTTTAAGGGATTCCTATATTTATAAGTGGATGTCGAGCCTCCTTTGAGTGGATGGCAGAAGCTTATGTGCGGTTGCCCACCTAGCAGTGGCTAGGGCGTCAAAATTGTAGGAACCGGCATTTTGGGATTTTTAAAAATAGACTCCTTTACGGAGTCTATTTTTTGTTGTACCATAATATTATAGAATAGAGCTTGTTCAAAAGAGACAGAGCATGTATGGGAGTACCGGCATGTTGCTTATTTGCTGGTAAAATAATTATAACGGAGGATGTCGGGTTGATAAAAGAGGTTAGGAAGAAAAATGTTGGATTAATATGTATTGCAGCTTTGCTGGTGATTATAGGTTGTATATATGTATGGATTATGGAGCCGGAGGCTCTTGTGGGCAAATATATTAATAAAGCTACGGCGGCCAGAATGCTGGTGTTGCTTGAAAGTGATGGATTTAAATATGACGATGATGCTGACCCGGCATTATGGTATCAGAAATATATTTCTTATCTTGGCGAAAATAAAAGGATAAGCTGGGATGAGGGGACTACTCAGGGAGATGAAGCATATAGTGCATTTACATATGGGGAGCTTAGGGAATATCTTTCCAATGTAGGGATAAGCATAGAGG
>JAZQLB010000134.1:0-2202 GCA_045542475.1 Lachnospiraceae bacterium
TCTTAATATTTTTTTTAGAAATTAATTAGCACTCATCTATTGACAGTGCTAACAACTAGTGTTATATTGCAACTAGAACAAAGAAAAAGTTCAGCATACCATGCTATGAAGCATAACAGAAAGTAAAAGCAGTTATAATACATTTTATAGAGCAGAAAGGGGAATTGATATGAATATTAATAAGTTTACACAGAAATCAATTGAAGCTATTCAGAATTGCGAGAAGCTTGCCTATGAGTATGGCAATCAGGAATTAGACCAGGAGCATCTTTTATATTCACTGATTACCATAGAGGACAGCCTAATAGCAGGGATGATTGAAAAAATGGAGATTAATCTCCCTCATTTTAAGGAGAGAGTTGAAAAGGCATTATCACAGCGAATTAAGGTATCGGGAAATATACAGCTTACCATGAGCCAGGCTCTTAATAAGGTGCTTATATCCGCCGAGGATGAGGCTAAGAAGATGGGGGATGAATAT
This sequence comes from Lachnospiraceae bacterium, assembly GCA_045542475.1. Classification (GTDB taxonomy): domain Bacteria; phylum Bacillota; class Clostridia; order Lachnospirales; family Lachnospiraceae; genus CAG-882. Next base: position 482 of record JAZQLB010000134.1, read on the forward strand.
GTATCAGTGGAGCATATTTTCCTTACCATGATTGCCTATCCTAATAATGCTGTTAAGGAGATTTTCAGGGAGTATGGAATTACAAGGGACAGATTTCTTGCAGCACTTCAGGGGGTAAGAGGTAATCAGAGGGTTACTAGCGATAATCCTGAGGCAATCTATGACACACTTAAAAAGTATGGAGTTGACCTAGTTGAGAGAGCAAGACAGCAGAAGCTGGACCCGGTTATCGGAAGAGATAACGAGATTAGAAATGTAATTAGGATTCTTTCAAGAAAAACCAAGAATAATCCGGTGCTTATCGGTGAACCGGGTGTTGGTAAGACCGCTGTTGTAGAAGGTCTTGCACAGCGAATTGTAAGAGGTGATGTGCCGGAAGGTCTTAAGAATAAGACGATTTTTTCACTTGATATGGGCGCTCTGGTGGCAGGTGCCAAGTACAGAGGCGAGTTTGAGGAACGTCTTAAGGCAGTTTTAGAGGAAGTCAAAAAGAGTGAGGGGAAAATTATTCTCTTTATTGACGAGCTTCATATAATTGTCGGTGCTGGTAAAACTGATGGTGCCATGGATGCCGGAAATATGCTTAAGCCAATGCTTGCAAGAGGCGAGCTTCATTGTATCGGTGCCACCACTCTTGATGAATACAGACAGTATATTGAGAAGGATGCGGCTCTTGAGCGACGTTTTCAGCCTGTAATGGTGGACGAGCCGACCGTTGAGGATACCGTTTCGATTTTACGAGGAATTAAGGAGAGATATCAGGTATACCATGGTGTTAAGATTACGGATGGTGCACTGGTGGCTGCTGCCACACTTTCTAACAGATATATTTCGGACAGATTTTTACCGGATAAAGCGATTGACCTTGTGGACGAAGCCTGTGCCATGATTAAAACAGAGCTTGATTCCATGCCTGCGGAGCTTGATGAGCTACAGCGTAAGATTATGCAGCTTGAAATCGAGGAGGCGGCTCTTAAGAAGGAGGATGACCGACTTAGTAAGGACAGGCTTGAAAATATCCAAAAGGAATTATCTGAACTTCGTGACAGATTTTCAGCAGGAAAGGCTCAGTGGGATAATGAGAAGTCCTCTGTTGACAGACTTAGCAGATTAAGAGAAGAGCTTGATGAGGTTAGGCGTCAGATTGAGCTTGCTCAGAGAGACTATGACCTTGAAAAGGCAGCCAAGCTCCAGTACGGCAGACTTCCTGAGCTTCAAAAGCAGATTGAAACAGAGGAAAATCAGGTTAAGCAGAGAGAATTAACCCTTGTTCATGAAAGTGTAACAGAGGAAGAGATTGCTAAGATTATCTCAAGATGGACTGGTATTCCTGTTGCCAAGCTCAATGAAAGTGAGCGTAATAAGACACTTCATCTGGACGAGGAGCTTCATAAGCGTGTAATAGGACAGGATGAGGGTGTAACTAAGGTTACGGAGGCTATCATTCGTTCAAAGGCAGGAATTAAGGACCCAACAAAGCCAATCGGTTCATTCTTATTTCTAGGACCAACAGGTGTGGGTAAAACAGAGCTTGCCAAGGCGTTGGCACAGAGTCTTTTTGATGATGAGAAGAATATAGTACGCCTTGATATGAGTGAATATATGGAGAAATATTCCGTTTCGAGACTTATTGGAGCGCCTCCGGGATATGTAGGCTATGAGGAGGGCGGACAGCTTACTGAGGCAGTAAGAAGAAAGCCTTATTCAGTAGTTTTATTTGA
>JAZQLB010000135.1:0-6295 GCA_045542475.1 Lachnospiraceae bacterium
TACTCTTCATTAGTAGCAATATACTCTTCCTTCTTATCCTCAGGAATATCAAGCTTCTCTATCTTTTCCTCAAAAGAAGCTAAAAGAGGATTATCCTCTGCTTCAAGGTACTTTTCACACTGCTCAATATTTGAATCAGCACAGAAATCCGGCATAAAGAAGCCTTCCTCTGCCTGAAGCTTTGTAAAATCAAGAATCTGTCCTATATATCTTCTTGTATCCTTTAAAAGCTCAAGATACATTACAACTGATTCCTCATCATCAAATACATACTCAATAAAGTTAATCGAAAGATTAGCAACAATACCTGAATTAGGACCAAACATATTCTCCATCATAGAGTAGCCGATATAGCCCTCCTGAATCTCATAATAAGCCTTTAAAGTCTCAAGAGAAAGCTGCTGTCTCTCTGTTAATAAATCCTCGTCAAACTCATCCAGTTCATCAAGAATATCCTTTACTGCTTTTTCTGACGCCTCAATCTCTTCAACAGTAAATTCACCCAAGGTATAATCCCCTATTTTCACACCATAATCCTCAGGATTCTTAAGGGTATAGTGAACATTAAGAGGGTCTTCACCAAGCACATCGATAAATAACTCATCACAGTATTCATCAAATTTCTGCTGTTCAAGCTCCTCTGCTGATACTGTAGTCTCCTCTTCTCCAGCCTTCTTTTCACATCCTGTCATGGAAAATACCATTACTGCCGAAAGAAGAACTGCCAAACCTCTTTTTGCAATTCTTTTAAAATGCATTTACTCCATCCTCCTTGTAAATATTAATTAAAATATACTAAATCATCCTTAGGCTTATCTGCCACCTGGATGTCAGTAGCGTATAATACCACACCGCTTCCCTTATATTCCATCTGAAATTCTACGGCAACCCTTGCAGTAAGCATAACAAAATCTCTGTCCTTAAATGCCTCAAGCTGCTTAGCTGCCACCTTATCACATTTGCACTTATAGCCAATATACTGAATATCATCAGCACAACAGGTCATTGCAAATCTGCCCGGTACAAAATTCTCTCTTAAGAAACCTTTAGGTCTGTATACAACAGCCTTCATTTTAATAGTCTTACCCTTATATTTTTCCGGATTATCCATAGAATCCACATACCAGATTCCATAATCCTCATCTGCGATTTCAATAACATCCTTTGATAAATCAAATGGGAGAATCTCCTCAACCTCGTTTGAACTGCCATCAGACGACTCAAAGTATACCTGCGTTCTGCCATTAACAGCCTTAACACTTCTTCTGTAGCCTGCCCTGTTGGTATCCTTAACACATCTGTTGAATACAACCATGTCAGACAGCTTAAACTTCTCCATCATAATGGACTTCATATCATTATTAGCCATATACATATCAAAGGTAGAAGCATCCACCAGGGTAATAATCTGAGCCATTTCAAAAAACTTAGGCACATTATTCTCTAAATATGCCTGCATATTCCACATACCATTAAACTCTATGAATATGCGCTGTGGATTATGCTTATCGCAAAGTCTCTTAAGATTCTCCTTAGTAAGCGCTGCTTCATCCTCTATATATTCTATTGAAACCTGCAAAGGTGCAAGCAGCTTTTCGTCATATTCTTCTATACCCTCTTCACATGCAATAAGAAGAGTTCTCTCTCCATCTGCAAAATCCTCACTCTTTAAGGCATCATCAATAAATAATGTCTTACCACTCTCCAAAAAACCATTTACTAAATAAACAGGTACGTTCATAAGCTTCCTTTCATCTTACTATATACAAACGCTCCACACACTGTATATATCATACATATACAGTGTATTAACAGTTTTGTCAACACTTTTTTCTATTTATTTTAAATTAAACAATACTTCCAGCTTCTCTTCATCAAGATTCTGTCCAATTACACATAATCTTCCTGTATAATCAGCCGAGCCCTCTCTGACCTCATACTCGCCTGGAACTGCATCAAAATAAATCCACTTACCATCAGTTCCATTAACCATTCCCTTGGCACGAAGAATCACACCATAATCCTGTGTCTCTGTAAGAGCCTCAAGAATAGTATTAACCTCATCCTTGGTGTATACATGCGGTGTTTCCTTACCCCAGCTTGTGAATACCTCATCTGCATGATGGTGGTGATGGTCATGTCCGCAACCACAGTGGCATTCCTCACCATGCTCGTGGTGGTGATGATGCTCATGATGACACTCATGGTGCTCGTCTTCATGATGGTGATGTCCGCAGCAGCACTCCTCTCCATCCTCGTGATGATGGTGATGTTCATGTGCCTCGTCATGGTGATGATGTCCACAGCAGCACTCACCATCATGGTCATGGTGATGATGATGCTCATGTTGTTCCTTCATCATCTCATCCACAAGAGATGTTCTCTCGAGCGCAGCCACAATCTGCTCGCCCTTAAGCTCATCCCAAGGAGTTGTAATAATGGCCGCCTTCTCATTCTTCTCTCTTAAAAGCATCACACACTTCTCAAGCTTATCATTATCCATATTCTGAGTACGGCTTAAAATAATAGTTCCTGCATTCTCCACCTGATTATTATAGAACTCACCGAAATTCTTCATATACATCTTAGCCTTAGTCGCATCAGCCACAGTAATAAAGGTATCAAGCTCAAGACCAGCCTCATCCTTAACCTTCTCAACTGCTGCCACAACATCTGATAACTTGCCAACGCCTGATGGCTCAATAAGAATTCTATCCGGTGCATACTCATTAACAACCTTAACAAGAGCCTGTCCGAAATCACCAACTAATGAACAGCAGATACAGCCTGAATTCATCTCAGTAATCTCTATTCCGGCATCCTTTAAAAAGCCGCCATCAATACCAATCTCACCAAATTCATTCTCTATTAACACTACCTTCTCACCAACATATACCTCTTCAAGAAGCTTCTTAATAAATGTAGTCTTTCCGGCTCCAAGAAAGCCTGAAATTATAGTAACCTTTGACATAATATTAACCTCCATATAAATAATTATTGCCTATGTATCATGTATCTAATATTAGTTTTTCTCATCAAACAATCATTATAACACAGTTTTTTCTAATTGCAAATATAAAAGGAGTCATCACGACTCCTTTTACAAAATAATCTATTAACTATAACGTCTGCGGCTTCTGCTAACTGCCTCATCATCCCTGTTCTCATTCTTCTTCTCTTCACGAGACTTATGGAACTGTCTGATAAAGTCCACTGCATAAGCAATTACAAGTATGTAACTAAGCGGTATAATCACCTTTGTACTCATCATGAATACAAGCCCCTTAATTCTGCTGTTAACTATAAAATATAACAAAATACATATTAAGCCCCAACCGATTGAGCTTTCAAGGCATAGAATACCCTTATAATTAAACTTCTTATGGTCATAATTCCACCATAATTCACCAAAAAGCTTAATCATCACCCTGGCAGTAAGATACTCAAAGGCTGTACCGCCTACAGCTCCGGCTATAAACAGTGCCAGAACATTCCCCTGAAATGGTGCAAACATAATGAACGCCGCCAGACATCCAAAACCATATATTATACAAAACGGAAGCTTCGCAAAGCCTCTGTTCTCCCAATATCCCAGTTCCTTACGAATTACACAGCATTCCATGCACCAGCCAAGAAAGCTATAAATAAAAAACCATACTATAACCTGATTCAAGGTCATATCGTTAAAATTCGACATGAATACTTCTTTCATATTATTCCTCCCTAATAAAAAAACACGTGTATTAAGCCCCTGCCACTTAACACACGTATTGTATACCATTATTATGAGAAAATCAATATTTTATTATTTTTTTATAAATCAAGCCCTTGAATAGACTACCTCAATTCCCAGATTGTCGAATCTTCTAAGCCATTCCTCTGACGGCTTAACATCTGTTACTACCATATCAATTTCCTTAAAATCACCAACCTTAGTGAAGGAGATTTTATCAAACTTAGACGAGTCTACTGCAAGAATTTTCTTCTTTCCTGCTTCCAAAATAGCCATCTTAACCTGCGCGTCACTCTCGTTTGAATCTGTCATTCCATGTGACAAATCAATTCCCTTAACCGAGAATATTGCCATATCCACATTAAATGTACTAATCATTCTCATAGCCTGATAACCAACCAGGGATAATGAGCCATCTTTCATGGAGCCGCCTGTTGAAAGTATTTTCCAGCCCTTACGGTCCGCCAGTTCAATCATAATTTCAAGTGAATTAGTTATAACAGTAAGTCCCTTCTTGCTTTTAATGCTCTTTGCTACAAACAATGCTGTAGTACTTGCATCCAAAATAATATGATCACCATCCGAAATCATTCCGCCAAGAATCTCTCCTATTATCTGCTTGCCGGATACATTCGCCTTTTTTCTAACTGTATATGGAAGGTCGGTATTAAGGCTCTCATTAAGAACAGCTCCACCATAAGTCTTCTTTGCAAGACCTTCGCTTTCCAGTTTCTCCAAATCTCTTCTGATTGTTTCTTCAGTAACATTATATAAGGCACTTAAATCACTAACTACTACCTTTCTCTCGTCCTGAAGCTTTGCCAATATGGCATTACGCCTCTCAATCGCCAGCATCCCCAATACCTCCGGTTGATTTTTGTTAGATCCAATGTGTATTTTTGTTGATTTATACCAAAAAAATCTGTTTTCTTGGTAATTATATATTTTTTTTCAACAAAGGTCAACTAAATACCAACAAAAAACAACCAGATTCAACACAAAAAAGACTGTTTTTTATAACAAAAGAGGAATTGTTTTTACAACAATTCCTCTCAATAACTAAAACATCTCTATCAAATTATAACATTGCTTCAAGAGTCTCTCTAATAGCCTTAATAAAGTCCATGCTGTTAAGCACCTGTGCGTTCTCAAGGCTTGTAATAAGTGCAAGGTCGCCTGTCATTTTGCCATTCTCAACAGTCTTGATTGTAGCAGCCTCAAGCTTATCAGCAAACTCCATAAGCTCCTTAATTCCGTCAAGCTCGCCTCTCTTACGAAGAGCTCCTGTCCAAGCAAAGATTGTTGCAATAGGGTTAGTAGAAGTCTTCTCACCCTTAAGATGCTTATAGTAATGTCTCTGAACAGTTCCATGAGCAGCCTCATACTCATAATAGCCCTGTGGTGATACAAGCACTGAGGTCATCATTGAAAGAGAGCCGAAAGCTGTAGCTACCATATCACTCATAACATCGCCGTCATAGTTCTTACAAGCCCAGATGTAGCCACCCTCAGAACGGATAACTCTTGCAACAGCATCATCAATAAGTGTGTAGAAATATGAAATTCCTGCCGCCTCAAACTTCTCCTTATACTCAGCCTCATAAATCTCAGCAAAAATATCCTTAAAGGTATGGTCATACTTCTTAGAAATCGTATCCTTTGTAGCGAACCATAAATCCTGCTTAGTATCAAGAGCATAGTTAAAGCAGCTTCTTGCAAAACTCTCAATAGAAGCCTCTACATTATGCATACCCTGCAAGATTCCTGCTCCCTTAAAGTTATGGATAAGTTCTCTGCTCTCATTACCCTCGCTGTCAGTAAATACAAGCTCTGCCTTACCTGCACCAGCCACCTTCATCTCAGTCGCCTTATATACATCGCCATAAGCGTGACGAGCAATAGTAATAGGCTTCTTCCAGTTCTTTACAAGAGGCTCAATACCATTAACGATAATTGGGGCTCTGAATACTGTTCCGTCAAGGATTGAACGGATGGTTCCGTTAGGAGACTTCCACATTTCCTTTAAGTTATACTCTGTCATTCTTGCAGCATTAGGTGTGATTGTTGCACACTTAACTGCTACACCGTACTTCATGGTAGCATTGGCAGAATCAACTGTAACCTGATCATTAGTTTCGTTTCTATGTACAAGACCTAAATCATAATATTCTGTATTAAGTTCAACAAAAGGTAATAATAATTCATCCTTAATATCCTTCCAAAGGATTCTTGTCATCTCATCTCCATCCATCTCTACGAGAGGTGTAGTCATTTTAATCTTCTCCATAAGTCCTCCAATCTGCTTATAAATATGCAAGTTTATTCATTTCATAAATATACAACAAAGCAAAAGGAAAAACAAGGGTATATTTGACAGAGTTTCCGTATTTTATAAAAAGCTTATCAAGGGGCATTCGTCACCTTGATAAGCTTTTCAATAAAATACGAAAGTCTCTTAACTATCCTCTAAAAAACCTCTCCTCAAATTCCTCCATAGGCATTGGTCTGTAATACAAAAAGCCCTGTGCCTCACGACATCCACACTGAACAAGGAACTCCTGC
>JAZQLB010000136.1:0-4126 GCA_045542475.1 Lachnospiraceae bacterium
TTCCTATTTTTTTCACTTTTTATAGTACCTTGGTACTCTCTAGTTACTATATTACTACATCATTAGAAAATTTGCACTATATTTTTTAAATTTTTTTTATAAATTTATATAATATGAATAACCACCGCTTATTTCCTACAAATATAAACTTTATATAAAAACATTGTCCTCTAAAACAAACTATGCTATTATAATACGGATGTTTATCACCATGCAACTATACACCAGTTAAGAAAGAGGTTAATAATGAAAAATTTTTTTTCAAAATATAAGCATGCACTGCTTAGTCTTTATATATGCTTTTACCTTCCATGCTTCTTTTTTTTAGAAAGAGCTATTGTTGAATTCACACCATTGAACTCGCCTATTGACGATATGATACCTTTTATTGATGTATTTATTATTCCGTATATTTTATGGTTTTTCTATATCATGGGCACATGTCTGTATTTTATAATAGTATCACAGCGGGAATTTGTTAAATTGATGACTTCCCTGATGATTGGAATGACAGCATATCTTATTATATGTTATATATTCCCTAACGGACTTGAGAATTTCAGACCGGAAACACTTAATATGGACTCAGCATTTACAAGACTTGCTTCAGGATTATATTCAATTGATACATCAACTAATGTATTTCCAAGTATTCATGTATATAATTCCATTGCAGCTCATATTGCTGTAGCCTTGACCGATAAAATTAAGCATAAATGGATAAAAACAGCTTCACTCATATTATGTATTTTAATCTGCCTGTCTACAATATTCTTAAAGCAGCATGCAATAATCGATGTTGTTGGAGGAATTGTAATGGCAGCTATAGTGTATAAGCTTGTGTATCAGACGAAATTTAATGAATTTATCAATAAGAAAACCTGGGCTTAGAGTTTCTAAGTGGCGGCTATAGATTGGATAACAATGCTTTAGATCAAAAGAACAGGCTGCTTCAAGGCATCCGGCTTATGCCGGATTGTTGAAGCAGCCTGTTCTTTTTTTACATTTTTAGTTAAATCCTATTATTTTTTGGAATAGTTTGTAGCCTATGCGTTGTACTGTTCTAGCGAAGGCTCCGTCCAGTGAGAGTGCCCAGCCCATAAGGGTGTGCTTAATTCGTTTGTAGAGGATAGGCTGCTGAGTTTTTAGGTAGTTCCACAGCTCAGTCTTCTTTTTATAGTTTTCTTCTTCCTTTGAAAGAACCAGAAAGGCTGATGAGATTGTCATCATTATGCTTATGTAGTTCTCCATATATTTCTTACAGCGTTTGTTAGGTATCAAGTCATAATTGAAGGAATCAATCATAAGCTTGCTTACCCTTATTTGCTGGTCAATTCTCTTTATCATAACTGACTCATTTACAGACTGGTCATCTCGTCCGATGAAATAGCGGTAGAATACCACATCTGTATAATACATTTTCTTAACATATGGCAATGGATTAAATATAAAAATATTATCCACATAGAAGGTGTGCTTTGGCAGCTCTAACTGGCATTCACGAAGAAGTTCAGTTCTATATATAACAGAGTGCATCAGAATATACTGAGCCACATGGAAATGACCAACCTCATCCCATGTAAAATAGCAGTCCTTTGGAAGGACATGTCTGTAGCTCATTACCTTCTTATGTTTTGCCCCCTGCTTATCATATACAAAATTAGAGATAAGCATATCAAGACCTTCATTATTCTCAAGAGAGCTTCTCATAATCTTAAGCAGCTCCATATATGCATCCTTGCTTACCCAGTCATCAGAATCCACAACCTTAAAGAAGGCTCCTGTAGCATTACGTATTCCTGCATTCACACCTTCCCCGTGTCCGCCGTTTTCCTGATGGATTGCTCTTATTATAGTAGGATACTTTGCAGCATAAGCATCTGCTATCTCTCCTGTTCTGTCCTTCGAACCATCATTTACAATAATAATCTCGACATCTTCTCCACCGACCAATAAGGAATCAATACATTTCTCCATATAAGCCTCTGAATTATAACAAGGTACTGTTATTGATAATAATTTCATACCGCTTTCTCCTCAACCTCATATTTTCTAAAATATTTTATCAAAACTACTGTGCCAACAGATGTTGCAACCATCACTACAAGTAAAGTAATTATATTCATGAACTGCTCCGGTACCAGTTCAGTAATTAATACCGCAATCAGATTTGCACATACATGAAATATAATTGGAACCCATATAGTCTTACATTTCTCGTACATATATGCTAACAGGAAGCCTATTATAAAGGCATACACAAACTGAACCAGATTACCATGAAACAAACCAAATATAGCTGATGATATAATCATTCCCACCTTAGGCGATACCCAAACAAGAAGTCTTTTATATATTAAGCCTCTGAATAATAATTCCTCAACAATCGGCGCTGCAATAACTGCCGCCAAAAGCTCAATCCATATACTGCCTGAATATATAATTTCTGAAACCTCCTGATATGTTGGTGAAAAATATGCCAGTCCGGTTAAGCTGATAATCATATTTACTGAAATCGCTGCGCACATACCAAGAATACCAACTAACGCATATTGTTTAACCTCCGGCTGGCTATAAACAATTCCCGTTGCCGCCTTTCTGCGTTTCTCATCATTATATACACCTATACTTAAAATGGGGATTAATACTGCATTAAGTATTGTTGTAAAATATAGGCTGTTGGTATTAACATATTGTACAAAATCCTGCATAAAGATTTCCACATCCACCGGAGTTGTTCCTTCAAACACACCTGTTTTCATTCCAAACCATATCATATATCCCATTTCTACCACAACAGAAATTCCGAAATATATGACAACAGGAAATAACAAACGCCACAAATTAATTACTGTTTTTTTCAACTGATACCTCCAACTACTTAATAATATCTGCAATCTCCATTACCGAAGAAGCAATATAGGAAGGTTTTGCACCTGTAAGCTCATCCATTGTACCATAACCATAAGCTACCGCTATACAATCAATACCCGCTTCTCTTGCACCAATAATATCATGCATTCTATCACCAATCATTACAGGATTAGAGTATGACATACCCTTCTTGCCCAAAAGCTCAAAAGCATACTCTATAACCTCTGATTTACGTGTTCGTCTACCATCAAGCTCACTTCCTGCAACCACATCAAAATACTGTGCCAGCCCAAAGTGCTCTAAAATATCCATAGCTAATGGTATCGGCTTAGAGGTTGCAACTGCCAGCTTAATACCTCTCCCCTTTAAGGTCTTTAAAAGCTCCTCCATGCCATCATACACCTTATTTTCAAACTTACCAATCGGAGTAAATCTTTCCCTGTACTTAGCCACACAAGCAAGTGCCACATCCTCACTAAGCCCGTACCGCTCCATAAAATGCTCCTTAAGCGGCGGTCCGATAAAATCCACCAGATTGTCAAGGTTCTCTTCCTCAATACCTATACTTTTAAGAGCATACTGTACACAGGTGGTAATACCAACCTTAGGGTCTGTAAGAGTTCCGTCAAGGTCAAATAACGCCACATCATACAGATTAGATATCAGTGGTGTAACATCAATCGGCTCATCAAAAGCAAAGTAGCTGCCTGCATCTGCCGCCTGCGCCATATCTGGCACTATTGGAAGCTTGGCAAGCACAGGTACACCTATCTCGTCAGCATAAGTATCTATATTACTTTCACCAAATATCTTCTCAATCCTTCCACAGTCAGGACACTTATAGTAGCTGTAGTTCTCCACAATTCCAAGCACCGGAATATCCATCTTCATAGCCATATTATATGCCTTTTTAACAATCATGGATACCAGACTCTGTGGTGAAGTTACAAGAACGATTCCCTCAACAGGAAGTGACTGGAATACCGTAAGAGGCACATCCCCTGTTCCCGGCGGCATGTCAACCAATAAGAAATCAAGCTCGCCCCATAAAACTTCCGTATAAAACTGCTTTACAAAGTTAGCAATAACAGGGCCTCTGTATATAACCGCATCCTCCTCATTCGGAAGAAACATATTCATAGAAATAACCTTAATTCCGTCAGCACTCTCCGGTGGAATAATTCCTCGCTCATCATCAGCACCGCGGCTGTTAATTCCCATCATTCTTGGTATTGAAGGACCTGTAATATCG
>JAZQLB010000137.1:0-5684 GCA_045542475.1 Lachnospiraceae bacterium
GGTAAAAAAAACATTGATATTACATAAGAAATAAGGTAGAATTAATTAGTTAGGTAAAAATAGAAATGTATTTTGGAGCAGACAGAAAAATGTATGATTTTTTGATTGTTGGAGCGGGTATGTATGGTGCAGTATTTGCATATGAGGCAACTAAAAAAGGCAAAAAGTGTCTTGTTGTTGATAAGCGCTCACATATAGGTGGTAATACATATACAGAAAATGTAGATGGTATTAATGTACACAAGTATGGAGCACATATTTTTCATACATCAGATAAGGCAATCTGGGAATATATTAATGAATTTGCGGATTTCAATAATTATATTAATTCTCCGGTTGCAATATATAAGGATGAGCTTTATAATCTTCCGTTTAATATGAATACATTCAGCAAAATGTGGGGAATAAAAACACCACAGCAGGCACAGGATATTATTCGGCAGCAGGTGGAAGAGTTGGGGATTCAGGAGCCAAAGAATCTGGAAGAGCAGGCACTGTCTCTTGTAGGAACGGATGTGTATACTAAGCTTGTAAAAGGGTATACAGAAAAGCAATGGGGCAGAGATTGTAAGGAGCTTCCTGCATTTATAATTAAGAGGCTTCCTCTTAGATTTACCTATGACAATAATTATTTTAATGACAGATATCAGGGAATACCAATTGGAGGATATACCCGGATTATAGAGAAAATGCTTGAGGGAGTGGAAATCAGACTTAATACAGATTTTCTGGAAAATAAAGAAGAATTGCTACAGCTTGCTGATAAGATTATATATACAGGTATGATTGATGAATATTATGATTACAAGCTGGGAGTTCTTGAGTACCGCTCGGTCAGATTCGAGACCGAAAAGCATGATATAGAGAATTATCAGGGTAATGCAGTTGTTAATTATACAGACAGAGAGGTGCCGTATACAAGAATTATTGAGCATAAGCATTTTGAATTTGGAAAGCAGGCTGTGACAATAATTTCAAAGGAATATTCCAGTGAGTGGAAACAGGGTGACGAACCTTATTATCCTGTTAATGACGAGAAAAACAATGCTTTATATAACGAATATGTTAAGCTGGCTTCCAAGGAGGACAAGGTTATCTTTGGCGGAAGGCTGGGAGAATATAAGTATTATGATATGGATAAGGTTATTAAGTCGGCATTAGAGGCGGCTAAAAGGATATTATAATATACTTTGTTATTAGTAGGACAAGTAATAATTTTGACAGATACATATATTTAGGAACAAAATATTTAAACATGAAAGGTGAGTTGGAGGACATATGAAGATTGTAGTAGTAGGTACAGGCTATGTTGGTCTGTCGATGGCAGTATTATTAGCACAGCATAATGAAGTAGTTGCCTGTGACGTGGTTCAGGAGAAGGTTGAAATGATTAACAATAGGAAGTCGCCTATTGTTGATAAAGAGCTTCAGGAATATTTAGAGTCACATGAGCTTAATCTTGTGGCTAAGACAGATGCATCAGCGGATTATGTGGATGCAGACTATATTATTATAGCCACACCGACTAACTATGATGTAAATAAGAATTATTTCGACACAGGTTCTGTAGAGGCTGTTATTAAGAATGTAATTGCTGCAGGCAGCAAGGGAACCATGGTGGTTAAATCCACTATTCCTGTCGGTTTTATCCAGAGTGTTAAGGAGAAATATAATATAGATAATATTATATTCTCACCGGAATTTTTAAGAGAAGGACGAGCTTTATATGATAATCTCTATCCTTCAAGAATTATTGTGGGTGAGCAGTCAGAGAGAGCCAGAATATTTGCGGGACTTCTTGCAGAGGCAGCAATCAAAAAGGATATTCCAACAGTATATACCAATCCAACTGAAGCGGAGGCAGTTAAGCTCTTTGCCAATACATATCTTGCTATGAGAGTGGCGTATTTCAATGAGCTTGATACCTATGCAGCATTAAAGGGGTTGGATGCGGGACAGATTATTGCAGGTATCAGTCTTGACCCAAGAATTGGAGATTATTATAATAATCCATCATTTGGATACGGTGGATACTGTCTTCCTAAAGATACTAAGCAGCTTAAGGCTAATTTTGAGGGTGTACCTAATACAATTATCAGTGCAATAATAACTTCAAATAGTGTAAGAAAGGATTTTATTGCAGAGCAAATAGTAGAGAAGGAACCAATTAAGGTAGGTATATACAGATTAACCATGAAAGCAGGCTCTGATAATTTCAGACAGTCATCTATGTTTGGTATAATTGAACGTTTGTCAGATAAAGGGGTTCAGGTTATTATATATGAGCCTACTGTTGAGGGTAATCAGATTAATGGCTTTGAGGTTACTCATGATTTTGATAAATTTAAGAATGAGGTGGATATAATTGTTGCCAACAGATTAGAGGATGCACTGATGGATGTTAAGGATAAAGTGTATACTAGAGATTTGTTTAGTAGGGATTAGTGTATTTATTCAGATATAAGGAACTAAAAAGAAAGACAGCACCTTCGGAATGGAATACAAAAGGATATCTGTGTCGTTATTAGTTGGTGGCGACAAGATATTATAATATGCAATTAAGAGGATGGATTAAATGAAAAAAAGGATAGCAATTACAGTAGTGTTCACCTTTGCGTTAGCTATTGCGCTGGTTTTTCTGTTAAAGATGCCAAAAAAAATTGAAGCTGAGACATATTATCCTGATGTGGCACAATTTCCTGTTTCATATCAGGAGGCTTTATACGAGCTTAAAGAAGCTCATCCGAACTGGGTATTTGAAATGCAGGAAACCGGTTTGGATTGGGATACAGTAGTATATAATCAGATGAATCCGTCATATAGAAGCTTAGTGCCGTCATATTTTGATAATTCACTTGCTGGTGAGTATTATGGGGACGGATGGTCTTGTGCTACTCAGGTTGCTGTGGAATACTATATGGATCCTCGTAATTGGCTTAATGAGAAATATATATTTCAGTTTGAAGTATTAACCTATAACGAAAGCGTACAGGGTATCGCAACAGTCAGAAAGGTTCTGGCGAATACTTTTATGTCCGGCTATATTGAGGGCTATGAAAGCATGGGATTAACATATGCACAGGCATTTAGGGATATTGGTGACTCTCTTGGTGTTAGTCCGGTGCATCTGGCTGTAAGAGTATATCAGGAGCAGGGCGTTAATGGTACCTCGGATTTGATATCAGGTACATATCCGGGTTTTGAGGGATATTATAATTACTACAATATTCAGGCATCAGGAGCTACTCATGAAGAGATTGTTGTAAATGGTCTTACGGAAGCGATGGCAGAGGGGTGGAATAATCGCTATGCTGCCTTACTTGGAGGAAGTAAAAAGGTTTCTGAAAGGTATATCGTAAGAGGTCAGGATACTCTTTATTTGCAGAAATTTGATGTGGATTCAAGCTTTGATGGATTATACTGGCATCAGTATATGCAGAATTTGTGTGCTCCATCAAATGAAGGCTATAATATAAGAAATGCATATGAGAAAACAGGCTTATTAGAAGAGGCATTTGTTTTTAAAATACCTGTTTATAACAACATGCCTGATAGTAATGAGCTGGTTTCAAATGTTACAAAATTAAAATGGGTAATCGGCGATGCGGCTACACCTAAAATATATCTGGATGGAGATTTGGTAAATAATTCTACATTAACATGGAGCAGTAGTGATACATCTGTTGCAACGGTAGATTCTAAGGGTGGTATAAAGGCAGTAGGCTACGGAACCTGTACAATAACCTGCACAAGAGTAGGTGCAGAGCCGGCTACCATAACAGTTATAGTTCAGGATAAGGTTACTTTGAATGCATATCTGGCAAATGCAGTTGTTGGCGTGAAATTTCCGTTAAAGGGCTATGTAAATGGAAATACTGTAGAGACAGGTGTATTGTCATGGACAAGCAGTAATGAGAATGTAGCAATCGTTAATGAAAAGGGTGTGGTAACACCTGTAGCAGCGGGACAGTGTATCATATCATGCACAACAGACAACGGAACTATAGCTCAATGTAAGGTTATTGTAAAGGAACCTGCTAAGGTAACTCTGAATGTTACAAAGAGAAATTGGAATGTAGGTTCTAAGGCTCGTTTGGTTGCATATGTAGATGGAACACGTGTTGATGCTTCTACGATGATATGGAAAAGCAGTAATCCGGATGTTGTTACAGTAACTGCTGAGGGTATTGTAGAAGCAGTTGGTTCAGGCTCGTGTGTAATAACCTGTACAAAATCAGGTGCAACTGTAGCAACCTGTATAATGAATATTACAGACGTGATTGCTTTGCAGAAGACTTCCCTTGAATTGGGAGATGTATTGCAGGAGCAGTTGGTTGTTATTATGAATGGTAATAATACTGACGGAAGTATTTTTACTTGGAGTAGTAGTGATGAGAATGTAGCAACTGTTAATGAGAATGGTATTGTAACAGCAGTAGCTCAAGGCACATGTGTAATCAGCTGTACTAAGAGTAATGCAAATGTAGCAGAGTGCACCGTTACTGTAAAAGAGGTTGTTCCGGCAACCGTAACCTTGAATGTTACAAAGAGAAATTGGAATGTAGGGGCAAAAGCAAGATTAGTTGCATATGTAGATGGAACTAAAGTGGATGCTACTACTATGACATGGGAGAGCAGCAATCCGGCAGTAGTTACAGTTGCAGCTGATGGTGTTGTGGAAGCGGTTGGCTCTGGAAGCAGTGTTATAACATGTACAAGATATGGCGCAACTGTGGCAACCTGTATTATTAATGTTACAGATGTTATAAGTCTTGGAAGCTCGCAGTTGGAGCTAGAGACGAATACACAGACAAATCTTGTGGCTTATATCAACGGCATTCAGGCAGATGGAGCCGGCTTGACATGGAGCAGCAGTGATACATCAGTAGCAGTTGTTGATTCTAATGGAAATATTACAGCGGTAGCTCAAGGAAGCTGTGTAATCAGCTGTACTAAGGATAATGCAAATGTAGCAGAGTGTACAATTACAGTAAAGACAGTTACAATTAAAACAGTAACCTTAAATGTAACAAGACGAAACTGGACTATCGGAACCAAAGCCCGTCTTACAGCCTTTGTTGATGGAGTTAAGGTCGATAATTCTACAATGACATGGGCAAGTAGTGATTCTTCAGTTGTTACGGTAACAGCAGATGGTGTTGTAGAAGCAGTTGGAGCAGGAACCTGCTCAATAACCTGTACAATGAACGGCGGAACAGTTGCGGTTTGTGAAATGGTTATTACGGAATAAATATTTATATAGTAATGAAAGAGCAAGATATGTTATACGCAAAAAAAATTAATGTTCTTTATCAAAGCGATGCTAATACGCAATATTATTTAGGTGTTTCAATTGCTTCATTATTAATTAATAATGAAGCAATTGATGATATTAATATTTATATTATTAACGATGGAATGCAATCAGAGTTTTTGGAAAGCTTATCAGAGTATGTTAAGAAGTATAAGCGTAATCTGCATATTATCGATAGTGAGCTATTACTAAAAAATGAAATTGTTAAGAGGTTTCCAAGCTATAACGGAAACAGAAAAAATAAACATTCCTTTTTGAAATTATTCTGGGATATTGCAATTGAAGAGGACTTGGACAGATTATTATATATCGATTGTGATACAGTAATAAAAAGTGATTTATCAGAATTATTTGTATTAGATATGAAGTC
>JAZQLB010000138.1:0-4436 GCA_045542475.1 Lachnospiraceae bacterium
CTACAACATTTCGTGAGCATTTTCAACAATTTCACGAATATTAAATGGAAGTTCATTAATAATTTCTTCACTTTTTTGTAAATGAAGAAGATATTCTATATTTCCCTCCGGTCCCTTAATAGGTGAAAATTCCAGATTAAGAGGTGCAAAACCATTGTTTCTCGCAAATTCGGTAACCATCTCAATTACTTCAATATGCACTGATTTCTCTCTTACTACGCCCTTCTTTCCTACCTTTTCACGACCAGCCTCGAACTGTGGCTTAATAAGACATACAAGCTGTGCTCCATCCTTAAGCAGATTTCTTACCGGCAGCAACACCTTGGTAAGAGAAATAAAAGATACATCAATGCTGGCAAAATCAATTACATCATCTATATCCTCTGGAGTTACAAACTTAATATTTGTTTTCTCCATAACCACTACACGCTCATCATTACGAAGCTTCCAGTCAAGCTGACCATGTCCCACATCAACTGAATATACCTTAATTCCGCCATTCTGTAGCATACAGTCCGTAAAGCCGCCCGTTGAAGCACCTACATCCATGCAGACACATCCCTCTAAGCTAATGTCAAAATGTGTCATAGCCTTCTCAAGCTTAAGACCACCGCGGCTAACATACTTCATTGCAACACCACGAACCTCAATCTGACTGGTCACATCAAAATTAGAGCCTGCCTTGTCCTCACGCACGCCGTTTACAAATACATTACCAGCCATAATTATTGCCTTTGCCTTTTCTCTCGAATCAGCAAGTCTTCTCTCTACTAAAAGTACATCAAGTCTTTCCTTCATCTCTACTCCACATCTATTCCAAGTTTTCTAACAATTTCCTTACCTCTGAAGCCAATCTGCTTTTTTAGCTCCGATATATTGCCATGCTCAAGATATTCATCCGGCAATGCTACATTAATAACCTTAATATCAATATTATTCTCATTAACATATCGAAGTACATTCATGCCGAAGCCGCCTGCTGATACATTCTCCTCAATAGTAAGTAAAATGTCATGCTTAGCAGCCAGCTCATCAATAAGCTTAGTATCAATAGGATTAACAAATCTGGCATTAATAAGAGTCGGATTATATCCCATGCCACAAAGCCTGTCATATGCTCTTTTACCCTCTTCATTAGAGCTTCCAACCGCCATAATGGCATACGTTTCACCCTTATTAATAATCTCCGCCTTACCATATTCAATCGGCTCATTATACTCTGCCAGTACCTCTGATGCCGTACCTCTTGGATATCTGATTGATATTGGTTCATTAAATGTATTGGCAAATTCCATCATATCCATAAGCTCATATTTATTCTTAGGCGCCATAATGGTCATTCCCGGAATAATATTAAGATATGAATAGTCAAATATTCCCTGATGTGTCTCGCCATCATTACCCACAATTCCCGCTCTGTCAATCATAAATACCACAGGAAGCTTCTGTATACATACATCATGTAAAATCTCATCAAAGGAACGCTGCAAAAATGATGAATACACCGCAAAATAAGGCTTAAGCCCGGCAGCAGCCAGTCCCGCCGCAAAGGTAACTGCATGCTCCTCTGCGATACCCACATCAAAGAAGCGCTCCGGGAACTTCTTCTGAAATCTTAAAAGTCCTGTTCCCTCAGCCATTGAAGCTGTAATGGCAACGATTTTTTCATCTTTTTTTGCCATCTCGGTAATCTTCTTTGAAAATACCTCCGTATAAGATACTGACGGCTTTCCAAGAGGCTTTCCTGTTACAACATCAAAGGGCCCTACACCATGATATTTCTCCGGATGCAGCCTTGCAGGCTCATAGCCCCTGCCTTTTTCCGTTATTACATGAATAAGAACCGAATGATTAAGCTTCTTTGCAATTTTAAGCATCTTACGAAGCTTTGTTATATCATGACCGTCTACAGGTCCAAGATAGGTAATACCCATCTGTTCATAGGTCATTCCCGGAATAAAGAACTGCTTAATACCACTCTTGGTTTTCTTAAGCTGCTTTACAATCTTATCGCCATATACAGGAATCTTTTGAAGGGAGCTTGCAAGATTCTCCTTCATGTCAATATATGAATTGTCCGTTCTGATATTGGTAAGCAGATTGGATATTCCGCCTACGTTTGGAGAAATGGACATATTATTATCATTTAAGATTATTATAAAATTACTCTTATTCTCAGCTGCATTATTAAGTCCTTCAAGTGCCAGCCCGCCGGTAAGTGCACCATCACCAATAACTGCAACAACCGTATTCTTATCACCCTTTATATCCCTTGCTTTGGCATAACCAAAGGCAGCTGAAAGCGAGGTTGAGCTATGCCCTGTATCAAAGGCATCATATTCACTCTCTCTTCTTTTTGGAAAACCGCTAAGCCCCTTAAACTGCCTTAGCGTACCAAATTCATTCTTTCTTCCCGTAAGAAGCTTATGAGTATATGCCTGATGTCCAACATCCCATATAAGCTTATCCTCTGGTAAATCAAGGGATAAATGAAGAGCCATTGTAAGCTCCACCACTCCCA
Source organism: Lachnospiraceae bacterium (assembly GCA_045542475.1). Classification (GTDB taxonomy): domain Bacteria; phylum Bacillota; class Clostridia; order Lachnospirales; family Lachnospiraceae; genus CAG-882. The sequence goes on from JAZQLB010000138.1 coordinate 2,522, forward strand.
GATTAGATGCAAGATGTCCGCCTGTTTTACTTATATTTTCTATAAGAAACTCTCTTATCTCGGAAGCCAGGGCAGGCAATTCCTCATCAGGTATATTCTTTATATCATTAGGCTGATTAATTCTATCAAGTATCATACTAATTCCTCCGTGCACAAAACATATCCAAATAAGCTGATTATGTATTTTTAACATATGTACTGTGCCATAATCACACTAATTAATGTGTTCGGCTCACCAGACTATATACAAGCCACGACAAAAATTCCTTTTCCTCTGCATTCACAATATTCAGCAAATCAAGCTCTTCCATAGCCTTAACCGACAGCCGCTCCACCTCTGCCTGCGCCTTATCTATTCCAAATAATGACACATAGGTAGTCTTATCATTCTTCTCATCACTTCTAATCGGCTTCCCAAGCTCCTCCGCCGTACTGACATAATCAAGAATATCATCCTTAATCTGAAAAGCCAGTCCCACAGCTCTTCCAATACTTTCGCAATGCTTAATATCTTCATCAGCAGCACCTGCTAAAGCTGCACCAAGCATCATTGAGCCCTCAATAAGTGCACAGGTCTTAAGTCTGTATATAAAATCAAGCCTCTCCTTATCCGGGCTCTTACCAGTATATAATACGTCCACAGACTGACCGCCCAGCATCCCAAAGGGACCGGACTTTTCTGCAAATATTTGCAGAGCCTTAATAACCCGCTCACTTTTGTCTGTTATAGAAAATGCCTTTAAGGCAACCTCTGTAGACCAATGAAGCAGACCATCTCCCGCCAGCAGACCACACGCTCCGCCGAACTTTTTATGAGTAGTAAGCTGTCCTCTTCTGTAGTCATCATTATCAATCTCAGGCATATCATCATGTACCAGCGAATAGGTATGAAGATATTCCATAGCCGCCATAAACGGCTCTGCAACAGCCCCTTCTCCGCCGAACACTCTGTATGCTAAATCAATTAAAACAGGGCGAAGTCTCTTTCCTCCTGCCTTAACACTATATTCCATTGCCGATAAAAGCTCATAAAGAAAGCCCTCGCTTTTTGGCAGATATTTATCTATTACTTCATTAGCGTAAGCAGTACGCTCCTTCAAAAGCTCACTGTAATCACTCATTAACTGATTCCTCATTCTTTTCCTTTAAAATAATAATCTGCTTCTCCACCTTATCAAGCTGTTTATTACATTCAGCCGTAAGCTTAATTCCTGTTTCATAAGCCTTAAAAGCCTCATCTAGAGAAAGCTCATTATTTTCAAGCTGCTTAATTATATCCTCAAGCTGTACAAAATTCTCTTCAAGAGTCTTTGCCTTTGCCATGACTATACCTCATTTCCTGTTATATCACAAACCTCTGCATTAAAGCTGCCATCCTTCAGCCTTACAAGCAGCTTATCACCCTTGGAAAGTTCATTAACCGACTTGATTGCGCCGCCCCTGTCATTCTCTATATAACCAAAGCCTCCGCTAATCTTATCAAGAGGTGATAATGCAGATAAATGTCTTGCCAGCATTTCAAGCCTTTGCTTTTTTCCAAGGAAATACTGTTCCATTGCCTTATTAAGTCTGTCACTAAGACTGTCAGCGTATATTCTGTTATCTGCAAGCTTACGCTGTGGACTTACAAGTGCCAGCCTTGCCTTATAATTATGAAGCTTATATTCATAGCCGGCAAGCTTATTTTCCATCAAATAGGTCATTCGCTCACTATAAGTCTCCAGCCTGTCCATTACTGACCTGATATCATATACAGCAAGCTCTGCCGCAGCCGATGGTGTAGGTGCACGCATATCCGATACAAAATCTGCTATTGTAAAATCTGTTTCATGTCCCACTGCAGAAATAACCGGTGTATTACACTCAAAGATGGCTCTTGCCACACTTTCCTCATTAAATGCCCACAAATCCTCAA
>JAZQLB010000139.1:0-5595 GCA_045542475.1 Lachnospiraceae bacterium
CCGAATCAATACTATCTAATGGTGTTACCATGCTGCTTAGCTTCTCTGTAATACTGACAATTACTTTTTTTATAATTAAAAAACCATTTTTATATATGTTTGGCGCCAGTGATGCCACCTTTCCTTATGCAGACGAATATCTGTCAATATATCTTCTTGGTACAGTATTTGTTCAGATATCCATTGGTCTTAATACCTTTATTACTGCACAGGGACAATCAAAGATTGCCATGCTTTCTGTATTAATTGGCGCTGTATGCAATATTATTCTTGACCCGATATTTATATTTGTATTTGACATGGGAACCAAGGGAGCTGCCATTGCAACCGTTATTTCGCAGACTGTAAGTGCCACATGGGTTCTTCGTTTCCTGACCTCAAAAAAAGCAAGTCTGAGAATTAAGCTGAAGCTTATGAAGCCCCAGCTTACTATAATCGGAAGCATAGCAGCCCTTGGTATATCCCCATTTATTATGCAGGCTACAGAAAGCCTTATATCTGTAGTCTTTAATAGTGGTATGCAAAAATATGGTAATGACTTATATGTCGGCTCAATCACCATACTGCAAAGCGTGATGCAGGTTATCTTTACTCCTGTTTCAGGCTTCTCTCAGGGTGTACAGCCTATAATCAGCTATAACTTCGGTGCCGGTAATACCGAGCGTGTTAAAAAAGCATGTAAAATGCTTATAACCATAACAACTGTCACAGCCTTTATAATGACATCCGCTGCCATTATATTCCCAAGAGCCATTGCCGGCATGTTCTCGGAGGATACTGCGCTTATCGAGCTGTGTGTGCAGGTAATGCCTGTTTTCCTTGCGGGTATGCTGATATTCGGAATACAGTCCGGCTGCCAGCAGTGCTTTATGGCACTTGGACAGGCAAAGTATTCTCTTTTCTTTGCCATGCTAAGAAAGGTAATTCTGTTAGTTCCTCTTGCAATTATACTTCCTATGCTTACTAATTCGGTAATGGGAATATATTATGCAGAGCCGATAAGCGATGCAATATCAGCAATTACCTGTGGTACTGTATTTGCCTTAAGCCTTAAGAAAATATTGTCAAAGAGCGCTCTAAACGGGCGCAATGCATAGAATAATAGTAGCATATGTACCACCATGCCATTGAATATATAAAGCATAATTCCTGTCATATTTTTCTTCCATTCAAAGTAGAATTATATATAATTCCTATTGGAGAAAAATCATGAAAAGAAAACTAATACAAAAATGCATCTCTCTTCTGCTGCTGTTTATTCTTGCATTCTCAATAACTACATACCCTGACTTTACCAGTGTACATGCTGCTTCCGCTGCCACATCCGGCTTCTATTTACCGGTTAACAATGCTGCTGCACCTGATATTTCAGCGCAGTCTGCTATTCTTATGGAAGCCTCCACGGGTGTAGTTATCTATGAAAAGGATGCTGATGCCATCCTTCATCCTGCCAGCATAACCAAAATTATGACTTTAATACTTATTTTTGATGCCATAGCCGATGGAACCATCAGTCTTGATGACAGCGTAACCGTATCAGAGCATGCCGCAAGCATGGGTGGAAGTCAGGTATTTTTAGAACCCGGCGAAACCCAGACTGTTGATACCATGATTAAATGTATATCCATAGCCAGCGCAAATGATGCATGTGTTGCCATGGCAGAACATATCAGCGGTTCAGAGGCTGCCTTTGTTGAAAAAATGAATGAGCGTGCGGATGGTCTTGGAATGCTTAATACCAGTTTTGTCAACTGTTGCGGACTTGATGTGGAAGGACATATGACTACTGCACGAGATGTAGCATATATGTCACGTGAACTAATAACAAAATATCCTGAGATTCATAATTACTCAACTATCTGGATGGATACCATAACCCACAATACAAGACGAGGCTCCACAGAATTCGGACTTACAAACACCAATAAGCTTCTAAAGCAGTATGAATGGGCAACCGGCTTAAAAACAGGCTCCACCAGCCTTGCCAAGTTCTGTTTATCCGCTACCGCCAATAAAAATGATATTGAGCTTATTGCAGTTGTAATGGCATCCCCTAGTGGAAATGACCGTGTGAACGACTGTATATCTCTTCTGAACTACGGATATAGCCAATGTAATATGTATAAAGATGAGAATCCGCCTATACTTGAACCTGTTCCATTAACAGGAGGTGTCCGCCCTACTGTAAGTTGTGGCTATAAGGAGACCTTTTCATGTCTCTTTCTTGATACCTATGATGCATCAAAAATAACCTGCCATTTCGAAATATTAACTGATATTACTGCACCTGTTACCAAGGGGGAAACCTTAGGTATGCTGGTATATGAATATGATGGACAGAACTTAGGAAGCATAGATATACTTGCCCTGGAAGATGTGGAGAAAGCGGAATATAAGGATTATCTAAACAATATGTTTGGAAAATTTTTCTAAAACCAAACATTCTTAATACTACACATTGCTACGATATATGCATAAAAAACATACTTGGTGCTTGCCAAGTATGTTTTTTCTATACATTATTTTCTTTTGATACAATATTAAGAGGAATACCGGATAACATAGATGCAATTTTGGAATAGGTTGATGCAAAACTTCCGTATATCTTTTTAGTTTCTGATAAACATATCAGCTCCACATATGCATCCTTAATCCCCTGAACGCTGTCCCTGTCAAAGGATTTCTCCTTCATGTAGATTATTCTGTCTCCAAATAGCTTAAGCATTTCACTAATTACCGTATTGTCATCTGAGGCAAGATAGAATGTGGTATCTTCATTTTCCTTTATTTCATTATGCATTATTGAAATAAAAGCCTCCAGTGGACTATTATTAATAGATGCAGCATTATCCGTTCTTCGAATATGCACACCCACACGATTCTCTTTATTTGTCCCCTTCAATATGCATTTGCTTTTTTCGATTATTTCCGTGCTCGGCTTCATAAATGAAAAAGGCTCCTGCATTTTATCAAGATTATAAAATGGAGAAAAAGCTCTTATATATTTTTCCTTATAGCTTTTCATAAAATTCTCAGCAATATTATAATCTGCAAAGGATGACTTGACAGCTTCACAATCAATATAACCGTCTGCCTGCTTTTTATATAGGGACTTCTTCAAATTATATTCTATCTGTTTAAAGAAATTCCCCTTATAGCCATAATCCTTCACATTCTCAACCAGTATCCCCTGCTCAAGTGTAAAAAGCTCCTGCATAGCGGCTCCCATACAGGTCTCTTCCTTCCAAAGTACAACCAGTTCTTCATTTAAATCCTTTGCCCACCAATAAGCTGATGCTAATGCCAAAAAACGATTTCCCAAACCTGCACATGGTTCTATTCTAATCATTTACTATTCCTTCTTTTCCGCTACTTGATATTTACGAAATAAATTATAGTCATTTATCTTGTCATAGTCAAGCCAAATAACATCCTGTGTAAATACCTAAATTATTAATAGCCTTCCACCAAAAAACTGTTTTTGCTCCATATCAAACAGAGCAAAAACTGTTCTTCCTTCTATTATAATACTATATACTGTAAGATGAAACTGTTACCACGTTATCCAAAGTCTCTAATACTTTCTTAATTGCTTCTGCTGATTCCTTGCTGATATTTTTTGCAATATTACCCTGTGAATCAACGATATCCTTAGCCTCAGAAACCCCGATACCTAATATAGCACTTACATATTTAATAGTTTTTACCTTTTCGTCTCCGATATATACAAATCTTACTGAATATGTTCCTGCACCGTTATATACGCCTGCTGCCACATTTCTAATAATCTCATCAAATTCAGCATCTCCTGTTGACTGAGTTGTTGTATTTACACTCTGAGTTGATGTATTCATATTCTGAGCTACGGTTGTATTAACGCTCTGTGCTACGTTCTGTGTAATCTCAACTATCTCTCCCGCAACTTCAAGAACATTTTTAATCTCTGTTGCTGCATTTAAGCTTATATTCTTAGCAATCACACCATGTGCATCTGCAAGATCCTTAGCTTCCTTAAGACCAAGACCAAACATTTCGCGTATATACTTAATGGTAACAATTTTACTAGGACCATCCTTAAGTCCTGTAAAGCTTACTGTATATTCACCCGGTTCAGTATACACACCTGCCATCTGCTTTTTCATAATATTTGCTGAGAAGGAATCCTGTGAGCCTGTTGCAGCGTTTGGCTGCTGTGGCTGTACCGGTGCAACGTTATTCTGCATCTGCTGTGGATTAATTCTCTGCTGTGCAGGAATATATCTGTATGTTAAGAATTTATTAAAGTCTGCATAGTATGTTGTTCTCAAATCTATACTATAGCCAAGCACAATATGTGGGAATACCTGACCATAATACTGGAGAACAGCTTCTGATACAGCCTTAGAAGCATTAATATATGTGCACTTTTTATTGTAGTGATATGCTTCAACTCGGCTTACACTATATCTTCCTGTTATACGATGATAATATGCCCATACGATATCATCATTTCTAAACATCTTCCAACAGGTTCCGTCCATATTATATGTATACTTTGTACCTATAAAAACATGCTTAATTCTCTTTGAAGCTCTAAAGTCAGCCTCAACATCAGCTTCATTAAGGCCATTCTTCTCTATATACTTCTTAATCTTTCTATACTTAAAGCCTGTAAACTGTACAACTAAACCATATACAAGTCCCCAAAAACCAACATATGCAAACATTGCACCAAAAGCAAATAACATAAGAAGCGGACTCTTTGTATTGTTTGTGTCAATTGTATATATTAATGTGTAATCCTTATAATCACTACCACTAAATAAGTATTCCGAATCCTGTGCTGTTTCCTTGAACTCATATCTCTCCAGGTTATCTAACTCCCTGATTGTTCCAACAATTGTTATTGGTTCCGGAAGCTCATCATCCTCATACAGCCATTTATTTGTCTGTTCCAGCATCTCTTCCATCACTTTATAATACTTACTATCTACATTAATTCCATAGCAGTATCCAATCTCATCATCAAATACATAATAACCTTTTCTGCTTCCATCTTCGAAGTATCTTTCAAGTACATATTCTACCTCAACAGATACCTTCTTTCCTACCAGACTCTCATGTTCATCACTATCAAATTCATCATCCTCATAGAATTCTTCAATAATATCAACAAGCTCTTCTGCTTTTTTTGACTGTTCAAGCAGTCTTGGTATTATCATTCCCAGACCTACTAATAAAACGATTGAATATACAATCAATAAAACCTTATTTTTCTTACGGGTTTCCTGTTTCATTAATTCCTTCATTTGTTTTTCTCCCTTTTTAAGCAAATATGAGCGAAAGAATAGCATATTCTCCGCTCATATAATCTGCTATATTTTCATATAAAGGATAACATTGACATTGTCCTATTTCTATAGGTAATACAGCCTATATCAGACATTATTCTGCCACAGCATATCTCTACTTAAACAGTCCCTTTTTCTTCTTTCCCTTAGAAGTATCTCCATCCGGTGTCTCACCCTTCATAAGTGCATCAAAAGCCTTTAAGGATTCCTTCTGCTCAGAGTTAAGCTTCTCAGGAACCTTAACCACTAATGTTACATAATGATC
>JAZQLB010000140.1:0-6931 GCA_045542475.1 Lachnospiraceae bacterium
AGTGTTAAAAATGAGGTTGACACCATTATGATTATGGACCACAGCTTTAGAAATGAAAAGCAGGTGTATGTACCTAAGGTGCACGGCGGGGAGATGGAATTCTACGAAATTACTGATGTTACGGAATTAAGTCCGGGATTCTTTGAATTATATGAGCCGGATGTGGCAGGTAAGGAACCGGATTATTCTAAAAAGGGACTTCTCATTATGCCGGGAGTTGTATTTGATAAGCAGTTAAACAGAATCGGCTATGGCGGAGGCTACTATGACAAGTATCTTAAGAGCGATAATAACTTTTTTAAGATTGCTTTAGCATACGAATATCAGGTGCTGGATGCTATAGAGGCGGATGAGCATGATATGAAGCCCGATATGATAATTACAGAGAATAAGATATACAGATTATAAAATATGATTATAAGGCAGGTTTACTATGGCAGATATAATTACAATGGGACAAAAGGCAAAACAGGCAGCAAGAAAATTAGCTATTTTAGGCGTTAGCGAGAAGAACAGAGTGCTTAGCGCAGTTGCAGAAGCGATTAAGGCTAATGCTGCATATATTATCAGCGAGAATGAGAAGGACGTTAAAAAGGGTATAGCAGAGGGGATGAAGCAGGGCTTAGTTGACAGACTTACCCTTAATGAAAGTAGAATTGAGGCTATGGCAGAGGGAATTACACAGATAGTTTCACTGGATGACCCTGTTGGTGAGGTACTTTCCATGAAGAAGAGACCAAATGGACTTATGATTGGTAAAAAGAGAGTTTCGCTTGGTGTTATAGCCATTATCTACGAATCGAGACCAAATGTTACTCTTGACGCCTTTGGTCTGTGCTTTAAGACTGGTAATGCAGTTATCTTAAAGGGCGGCAGCGATGCCATTAATTCAAATATAGCTATTGTAAAGGTTATCTCAGATGCTTTAGAGACTTGCGGTATTGACAGAGAGGCAATTCAGCTTGTGGAGTCAACAGACAGAGCAGTTGTCAATGATTTACTAAAGCTTAATCAGTATATTGATGTTATTATTCCTAGAGGTGGGGCAGGTCTTATTAATTTTGTTGTTAATAATTCTACAGTGCCTGTTATTGAGACCGGAACCGGTAACTGCCATGTCTTTGTTGATGAGAGTGCTGATTTTAATATGGCGCTCGATATTATTGAGAATGCCAAAACACAGAGAATCGGCGTATGTAATGCCTGTGAGTCAATAGTTATTCATAAGAATATTGCAGATGAATTTATTCCTATGATGGCTGAGAGATTATTTAAGCATAATGTAGAAATCAGGGGTGATGAGCATTCTTGTACATTGGTTTCTAAGATTGTTCCTGCTACAGAGGAGGATTACGCTACAGAGTATCTCGACTATATTGTTTCACTTAAGATAGTTAATGATATTGATGAAGCTATTGAGCATATCAATAAGAATAATACAGGCCATTCAGAGACCATTGTAACTAAGGATTATGATAATTCACAGAAATTCCTTAATGAGATTGATGCAGCCTGCGTATATGTGAATGCATCTACAAGATTTACAGACGGCTTTGAATTCGGTTTTGGTGCGGAAATAGGTATCAGCACACAGAAGCTTCATGCAAGAGGACCTATGGGACTTGCTGAGCTTACCACCACAAAATATATTGTCTATGGTGATGGACAGATTAGAAAGTAGAGATTTTATGAGTAAGAATAAGAAAATTGATGAGGAATACAAGCTTAATCAGGTCGCAGAGCTTATGCCAGAGGCAGAACCTGACAGACAGCGTGCTTATATGGCGCTTTTAAAGGCTCATTTTGCAGAGGTTTCTAAGAAAATCGGCAGACAGTTGACTATGTGTACTGTAACCTTTGGCTGTCAGATGAATGCAAGGGATTCTGAGAAGCTTTCAGGAATTCTTAAAGAGATTGGTTTTGTTGAGACGGAGTCTGAAAATGCAGATTTCGTAATATACAATACCTGTACAGTCAGAGAAAATGCTAATAATAAGGTATATGGTCATCTTGGTACCTTAAGCAAGTATAAAAAAGCTAATAAGAACATGATGATTGCTTTATGCGGTTGTATGATGCAGGAAGCACATGTAGTTGAGAAATTAAAGGAAAGCTATAAGTTCATTGATATTATCTTTGGAACTCATAATCTGTATAAGTTTGCTGAGCTTATCTATAACAGACTTGAGACTAATAGGATGGTTGTAGAGGTGCTTGAGGACAGCGATAAGATTATTGAAGAGCTTCCTATTGACAGAAAGTTCTCCTTTAAATCAGGCGTTAATATTATGTTTGGCTGCAATAATTTCTGCAGCTATTGTATCGTGCCTTATGTAAGAGGCCGCGAAAAGAGCCGTAAACCGGAGGATATTATCTGCGAGATTGAGAGACTGGCGGCTGATGGAGTTAAAGAGATTATGCTCCTTGGACAGAATGTTAATTCCTATGGTAAGAACCTTGAGAATCCGGTGAGTTTTGCAGAGCTTCTTTCTATGGTTGAAAAGGTGGATGGTATCGAAAGAATTCGTTTTATGACCTCTCATCCAAAGGATTTATCGGATGAATTAATCGAGGTTATGGCTAAGTCTAAGAAGATTTGTCGTCAGTTCCATCTGCCTTTACAGTCAGGAAGTGATAAGCTTCTTAAAATTATGAACAGAAGATATACCAAGGAGCATTATCTTGGACTGGTTAAGAAGTTAAAGGCAGCTATGCCTGATATTTCTTTATCTACAGATATTATTGTGGGCTTCCCGGGTGAGACTGAGGAGGATTTCTTAGAGACCCTTGATGTGGTTAAACAGTCAGGCTATGACAGTGCTTATACCTTTATCTATTCTAAGAGAACAGGAACACCTGCTGCGGCTATGGAAAATCAGATTCCTGAGGATGTTGTTAAAGACCGCTTTGATAGACTTTTAAAGGTGGTTAATGAGATTTCTCATGAGCTTGCCCATAGATTTGAGGGGCAGGATATGGAGGTCTTAGTAGAGGGAATTGATGACCATGACCCAGAAATGCTTACAGGCAGACTTGATAATAGTATGCTGGTGCATTTTAAGGGAGATAAGTCTTTAATCGGTCAGATTATTAAGGTTCATTTAGATGAGTCTAAGGGCTTCTATTATATGGGCACCATTTGCGAATAAAGAATTTTAGATATAAGATTTGTTTTAGAAAAAATGAAGTGAGGAAATGAATATGCCTGCTTATTCACCAATGATGCAGAAATATTTAGAAACAAAGGAAGAATATAAGGATTGCGTGCTTTTTTACAGGCTTGGCGATTTTTATGAGATGTTCTTTGATGATGCCGTAATGGTATCAAGGGAATTAGAGCTTACACTTACAGGAAAGGATTGCGGACAGGTGGAGCGTGCTCCTATGTGCGGAATTCCTTTTCATGCTGCAGAAACCTATATTAACAGATTAGTTGCTAACGGTCACAAGGTGGCAATATGCGAGCAGGTGGAGGACCCTAAGACTGCCAAGGGCTTAGTTAAGCGTGAGGTAGTTAAGATTGTAACTCCGGGAACTAATTTTAATACGGCGGCTCTTGAAGAGGGTAAGAATAATTATATCATGTGCATTGTGTATTTTGGCAATGTGCTTGGTATATCAATATCGGATATTACTACAGGTGATTATCTGGTTACAGAGGTTAAGAGTGAGCGTGAGCTTTTTGATGAGATTAATAAGTTCTCACCATCGGAAATTATCTGTAATGAAGCCTTTATGCTTAGTGGAATATCTCTTGAGTCGTTGAAAATGAGACTGAATATCGCTATTTCGACCCTTGAGCCATATTATTTTGATGATGATCTTACAAGAAGGCTTTTATTTGACCACTTTAAGGTTAGCAGTGTAGATGGACTGGGACTTCGTGATTATGATACGGGTGTTGTTGCAGCCGGGGCTCTTTTACAGTATCTTTATGAGACACAGAAGACATCACTGCCGCATCTTACAAGAATTACACCTTATTCTGCCGGTAAATTCATGATTGTTGACAGCTCAACCAGAAGAAATCTTGAGCTTACTGAGACCCTTCGTGAGAAGCAGAAGCGAGGTTCGCTTTTATGGGTGCTTGATAAGACTAAGACTGCCATGGGTGCCAGACTTCTCCGTCAGATGCTTGAGCAGCCTTTGGTTGACAAGGATGAGATTTTAAAGAGACAGTCCGCGGTTAAGCTTTTAAAGGATGATGTAATTACAAGAGAGGAGCTTAGAGAGTACCTTAATCCGGTGTATGATTTGGAACGTCTGATAGGACGTATCAGTACCAAATCAGCTACCCCAAGGGATATGATTGCCTTAAAGGGCTCTCTTTCCATGCTTCCTCATATCAAATATTTAATAAGAAATTGCAATTGTGCATTAATTCAGGAAATGCATGATAATATTGACGAATTAGCTGATGTATGCGATTTGATTGAGCGAGCAATCGTTGATGAGCCGCCTATTACCCTTAAAGATGGCGGTCTTATTAAGGAGGGCTATAGCGAGGAGATTGACAGACTTAGAAGTGCCAAGACAGAGGGGAAGAACTGGCTGGCGCAGTTAGAGCTCGATGAGAGAGAAAGAACCGGAATTAAAAATCTTAGGATTAAGTTTAATAAGGTGTTCGGTTATTATATTGAGATTCTTAACTCATATAAGGGTGATGTTCCTGAAGATTATGTAAGAAAACAGACGCTTACTAATGCTGAACGTTATTCCATGCCAAAGCTTAAGGAATTAGAGGATATTATTCTTGGTGCGGAGGACAAGCTGTTTTCTCTTGAGTATGACTTGTTTGCGGAGGTCAGAGAGCATATTGCTAATGAGGTTATTCGTATTCAGACTACTGCAAAGGCGATTGCAGCCCTTGATGTATATGCATCTCTTGCGGCAGTTGCAGAGCAGTATAATTTTGTTATGCCAAAGATTAATACCAAGGGCGTAATAGATATTAAGGATGGTCGCCATCCTGTTGTTGAAAAGATGATATCAAACGATATGTTTATCCCTAATGACACATATCTTGATAATAATAAAAAACGTGTATCAATCATTACCGGACCTAATATGGCTGGTAAATCCACATATATGCGTCAGGTAGCCCTTATTGTACTTATGGCACAGATTGGCTCCTTTGTTCCGGCTAAGTCGGCGGAGATTGGTATCGTTGACAGAATCTTTACCAGAGTTGGAGCATCGGATGACCTTGCAAGTGGTCAGAGTACCTTTATGGTTGAGATGACCGAGGTTGCCAATATTCTTCGTAACGCTACTTCTGACAGCTTGTTGGTGCTTGACGAGATTGGACGAGGTACAAGTACATTTGATGGTCTTAGTATTGCATGGTCAGTGGTTGAACATATCAGTAATCCTAAGTTACTTGGAGCCAAGACCTTATTTGCAACACATTACCATGAGCTTACTGAGCTTGAAGGTACTATTGAGTCAGTTAATAATTACTGTATCGCCGTTAAGGAGCAGGGAGATGATATTGTATTTCTTCGTAAAATCGTTACCGGCGGTGCGGATAAGAGCTACGGTATTCAGGTTGCAAAGCTTGCCGGAGTACCTGACAGCGTAATTGGAAGAGCCAAGGAGATTCTAGCCGAGCTTATTGAGGTGGATATTTCTCAGAAAGCAAAAGAGGTGGCTCTTGGAGCTATTAAGAATAAGAAGAAAAGTAAGCGTTTTGATGATGTTGATATGGAGCAGATGACATTGTTTGATGCTGCTAAGAATGACGACATTATTGAGGAAATAAAGAGTCTTGATATAGCTAATTTAAAGCCGATTGAGGCACTTAATACCTTATATCAGCTTCAGAACAAAATAAAGAACAGATGGCAGTAAAAATATAAAATACAACGAAGGGAGCCACTACAATGCCTAATATTGCAGTACTTGACCAAAGCACCATTAATAAAATAGCAGCCGGTGAGGTTATCGAAAGACCATCCTCAGTTGTTAAGGAGCTGGTTGAGAATGCAATAGATGCCGGAGCCACAGCTGTAACTGTAGAGATTAAGGATGGTGGAACTACATTTATCAGAATTACGGATAATGGCTGTGGAATCGAGAAAAATCAGGTTCAGGTGGCTTTCTTAAGACACTCAACCAGTAAGATTAAGTCGGTTGAGGATTTACTTACCATATCTTCATTAGGCTTTAGAGGTGAAGCACTTTCAAGTATATGTGCGGTTTCACAGGTGGAGCTTATAACTAAGACTGCAGGAGCTTTAACTGGAACACGTTATACTATTGATGGCGGCAAGGAAAAGTCGCTTGAGGAAATAGGCGCTCCTGATGGAACTACCTTTATTGTAAGAAATCTGTTTTATAATACCCCTGCAAGACGTAAGTTCTTAAAAACTGCTACAACTGAGGGCGGTTATATAAGTGATTTGATTGAAAAGCTGTCTCTGTCACATCCTGAGATATCCTTTAGATTTATTAGTAATGGGCAGAATAAGCTCTATACCTCGGGAAATGGCAATCTTAAGGATGTAATATACGGTGTATATGGCAGGGAAATTACAGCTAATCTGCTTGCTATTAAGCATGAATGTGATTTGTTTTCTGTGGAGGGCTTTATTGGTAAGCCAATACTTAACCGTGGTAACAGAACACTTGAGAATTATTATATTAATGGCAGATATATTAAGAGTAATGTAATTACTAAGGCTATTGAGGATGCCTATGCCAGCTTTACCATGCCAAGGAAGTATCCTTTTACTTCTATGCATTTTACGATTGATTCCAATACAATTGATATTAATGTACATCCAACTAAAATGGAGCTTCGTTTCTCGGATGCAGAGAGAGTGTATAAGGAGATATTCAGGGCTGTATATGACTGTTTGAGTCACAGGAATATTATTCCAGAGGTGTCTTTTAAGGCCGATGATAGTTCTACAGATAATAAAACAACAGT
>JAZQLB010000141.1:0-9569 GCA_045542475.1 Lachnospiraceae bacterium
ATCACCTGTATAGATTGGCGTTACCCGGTAGAGAAATTGGCGGGAGATGTCTAGCTCCATAATATCAAGAAGGAAATTTTCTATGTCAAGCATGGAAAGATTGAATTGTCTTGTTCCGGTAATAAGGTTTTCCTTATGGTCATCCAAACCGGATATACGGTAGCTTAGCAGATGACATCGGTTATAGAGATAGATATCCTCTATAATTGCTTCATCATATTTGGAGGTCTGCCAGCCGCTGGGGTGGATATGGCTTATTTCCTCGCGTTCATCAAAGGTCAGAGTATCATATGAGAATTGTCCCACGCACGAACCACATCTTCCAAGGTTATCAAGGTCAGGTGTGTAGATAAAGTTATCGCCCTTATAAGAGAGTAGTGCATCGCAAAAATAAGGAACATTATTATTTACGATATAGTAGCCTGTACCGGAATAGTCGGGAATATTAAGGAGGGAGGTATTAAGATGCAGTTCCTTCTCGGTAAAAAATATATCCGTGGTGGTAATATTGGCTGTGGTAGTAAGCTTAACACTGCCAGGGATATTATTGGTATTTATTCCGGTTGTATCGGGAAAGTATTTAATTATTAATAATATTAATATAAGCAGCAGGAGGATGGCTGCGACAGCAAGGCTTGGTTTCTTTTTCTTCTTATTTGTCATATTGGCTCCTGTATTATGATATTTAGTTGATTTTATCATTCATAAAGCATAAAGACAATAATGTAAATTATCTCTAATTTGTAATGCTGACTTTTTTTCAATCGAACATATAATTAGAGCTATAAAATAAAAAAGGAGTTAATTATATGAAATATACTAATCCCGTAATTAAAGGCTTCTATCCTGACCCAAGTGTGTGTAAAGCAAATGGCAAATATTACCTTGTTGCCAGTTCGTTCCAGTATTTTCCGGGAGTACCGCTTTTTGAAAGTGATAATCTGGTAAACTGGAAGCAGATAGGATATGTGCTTACAAGAAAGAATCAGGTTGTGCTTGAGAAGATTAACAGCTCCGGTGGAGTGTTCGCACCCACTATCAGATATATTAACGGGCGGTTTTATATGGTGACTACTAATGACACTACCCATCAGAATTTTTATGTATATACGGATGATATTTATGGGGAGTGGTCTGACCCTATATATGTGGAACAGGGTGGTATTGACCCGTCACTTTATTATGAGGATGGCCATACATATTTTATGAGTAATGGTTTGGATGATGAAGGCAGAAGTGGAGTTATACAATGCGAGATTAACATTGAGACTGGAGAAAAATTGTCTAAGAGTGTATCTATCTGGCAGGGAACAGGCGGCAGATATCTTGAGAGTCCTCATATGTATAAGATAAACGGATGCTACTATCTGATGGCAGCGGAGGGCGGTACGGAGTATGGTCATATGATTACATACGCAAGGTCCAATTCGGTATGGGGACCTTTTGAGAATTATGCCCATAATCCGGTGCTTACTAATCGTAATAAGGCTCCTTTTGAGATACAGGGAATCGGACATGGGGATTTAATTGAGGATTATAATGGTGACTGGCATATGCTAAGTCTTGGCTTCAGGCAGATACATATGTGGAGACCATTTCACATGCTTGGAAGAGAGGTTTTTCTGACACCGGTTAAATTTGGTGAGGATGGCTGGTTTAGTGCCGGCTATGATGGAACAACTGACTGGGAATATGAGCTAAATGGTGATTTTGTACAGGAAGAAAAAAAACTGTACACCTTTGAAAATACTGATTGGAATGTGGATTGGAGCTATATGCGCCATCCAAATTATAAGGACTATGAGCTGTGGGATAATCGTGCCATACTTTACGGCAGTGACATTACACTTGATATGGTGGATTCGCCAACATTTATTGCACTTAGACAGAGGGATTTTGATTTTGAGCTGACGGTGGATGTGACACTGGATAAGGGAGAGGCAGGTGTTACCTTATATGCCTGTGAATATGAGCATTATGAAGTGGCAATCAGGAAAAATGAAGCTGACTATGAGGCGATTCTTAGACTTAATATTGGAGGGATACATCATATCGAAAACAGCATTAAGCTGCCGGAAAACTGTACAACGCTTATGATAACAGGCTCTAACCTTACTTATGAATTTGCAGCAATGGTTAACGGAGACAAAATATCTCTTGGAACAGCCATGACCAAATATCTTTCAAGTGAGGTGGCAGAGGGCTTTACGGGAACTATGGTCGGATTATATGCTGTGGGCTATAATTCTTCGTTATTCAGTAATTTTAAGCTGGAATACAAATAATGGTATATAACCCAAATATATGACATATAATATTACTGGAATTTCAGTACAAGCATCTGATTTCTATTATATGATATTATATGGAGGAGTATATTATATGCCAAGAGGTCCTAGAAAAAGCTTAGAAGAAAAGATAGCAGACAAAAAGAACATAATTGAGGCACTTAAAATCCGCATCAAATCTGAGCAGGAGGAATTAGAGGAAATGCTAAAGGAAAAGAAGGCAAAGGATGTAGAAGCCTTAAGTAATATGCTTAAGGGGAATGGTCTTAGCACAGAAGATGCGGCTAAAATACTACAGGATTATATTGAACGTAAAACAGCATAGAAATATATGCATAGGTAAAAAAGGTTTGAAGTTAAAGTATTTTGAATATTTCAATTATTTGAAAATTCATTCAACTTCAAACCTTTTTTTTCCATATAATCTGTGATACACTAATTACATATTAGTTTAAATACTGCACATGAAAGAGAGTATGCTATGCCGGAAGAAAAAGAGATGATTATTAATGGCTATAAATTCAGTTCTAAGAAGGAATATACTAAGGCCTTGGAGGAGAAGCAGATTATTGCCGGTCTTTCAAAAAAGCTTAATCTTAATAATCCTAAGATGGTGCTGAATCTGTATAATACAATTATTGAAGAAGAGAAATTTTCAACAGCTATAGGACTTGAATATTTAAGGCAGCTTCGTTCTCTTATTATAAAACAGAGATATGCTGCGGCAGAGGAGCTTTTACCTATTCCGGTTTCGCAGTTTAAACCGGATAAGGCAGAGGGGTTTATTTTGTTGGAGACAGAGAATAAGCTTAAAAGGGTGAAGGAAGAGCTCGTTAAGGAGAAGGAAAAGCATCGTTCCCTTATAATAGCAGTGGTTGTATTGGCTATGATGGTAGTAGTTATGATATATATTGCTTCTACAAGTAATAATATTAATATTCTTAATTACGAAACTGAAATTAAAAATAAATATGCACAATGGGAATACGAACTGGAGATACGGGAGAATTATATAGAAGAATTAGAGAAGCAGTATGGTATAACCAATTAACATTTTCTTCTTCTTTTTTTCACAAAATAAACACAGAAGCCTGATAATATTAGCTTAACCAAGGAGGGTGTTTGATGGATAATTTAAAAATACTTGTTGTTGATGATGAGAGTAGAATGAGAAAGCTGGTAAGGGATTTTCTTGTAAAAAAAGGTTTTGTAGTTGTGGAAGCGGAAAATGGTGAGCAGGCAATTGATATATTTTATGATGATAAGGACATTTCTTTAATTCTTCTTGATGTAATGATGCCTAAGATGGACGGCTGGGAAGTGTGTAAAATTATAAGAAAGGACTCTAAGGTTCCGATTGTTATGCTTACTGCAAAGTCAGAGGAGCATGATGAACTGCTGGGATTTGAGCTGGGTGTGGATGAATATATTTCAAAGCCTTTCAGCCCTAAGATTCTGGTGGCAAGAGTAGAGGCCATTCTTAGGAGAACCAGTGCACTCAGTGATGATTTATTAGAATACGAGGGTATTAAGATTGATAAAATGGCACATGCAGTATATATAGATGATAGGCTTATTGAATTAAGTTATAAGGAATTTGAGCTTCTTACATTTTTTGTGGAGAATAAAGGAATTGCGTTATCGAGGGAAAAGATACTTAATAATGTGTGGAATTACGATTATTTTGGTGATGCAAGAACTATTGATACCCATGTCAAAAAGCTTAGAAGTAAGATGGGAGACAAGGGGGACTATGTGAAAACAATCTGGGGACTTGGCTATAAGTTTGAGGTATAATAGCCAGCCAGATAAGTCTTTCAGGATGTGAAAAGGATAATTTGTCGGATGAAACATTCAATCAGAGTAAAATTAGTGCTGATTATTATGGCACTAATGGCAGGACTTATTTTGTTTATATGTGCGTTTAATGTTCTTTTTCTTAATAAATATTATATGAGAATGAAAGAGGAGGCATTATACGAGACTTTTGTAGCAATACAGGATATTATTGATAATGATGCAACGGAAAGTGAGATTGCGGATACTCTTCGTAATATTAATAATGAGCATAATATCAGTGTTTTAATAGTGGATTCAAGTCTTATGCCGGTATATACAATTCAGGCAGATATTAATAATATGCTTAACTGGCTCAAGGACAATCTTCTTAATCCAAACACCCCAAGAAAGATTATTTCCCAGGGGGATAATTATATTATACAGCAGGGCTATAACAAATATGAAAAGCAGGATTTTCTGGCACTTATCGGATTTAGTGAAGATTCAATGTACAATATAATAATGCAGCTTCCTGTACAAAGTATTAATGAGAATGTGGAAATATCCAATCGTTTCTTTATTATGGCGGGTTTTGTGGCTATAATAATTGGTGGAATTGTTGCTTTCTTTGTTTCAAAAAGATTTACTGATCCGATAAAACGTTTATCATATACAGCAGAAGCTGTTGCAGAGATGAATTTCGATGTAAAATATGATACTAAGGATGAGAGTGAGATTGGTCATTTGGGGAATAGTATTAATAAAATGTCGGAGAATCTTAAGAAATATATTTCTGACCTGAAAATGGCGAACCTTGAGCTTGAGAAGGATATTAAGCGTAAGGAAGAGATAGACAATATGAGAAAGGATTTCGTCTCCAATGTTTCTCATGAGCTTAAGACACCGATTGCACTTATTCAAGGCTATGCAGAAGGTCTTAAGGACGGAATAAGTGATGACCCGGAGAGTATGGAGTATTACTGTGAAGTAATAATAGACGAGGCTGCAAAAATGAATTCCATGGTTAAGCAGCTTCTTAATCTTAATCACTTAGAGTCGGGAAATGAGCCTCTGTCATTAGAGAGATTTGATATAATTAAATTATTATCAAGTATAATCAGGGCTAATTCATTAAGAGCAGAACAAAAGGGCGCAAAGATACAGTTTGTTGAAAGAGAGCCTGTATATGTATGGGCTGACCAGTTTAAGATAGAAGAGGTTATTACAAATTATTTAAGTAATGCCATTAATCATGTGGAAAGCTATAATAATACAGAACCGTATATCAATATTACAGTTAATAAAAATCAGGATAAAATAAGAGTTTCAGTTTTTAATACCGGAAAAAATATTCCAGAGGAGGATATTAATAAAATCTGGGACAAGTTTTATAAGGTTGATAAAGCAAGAACCAGAGAATATGGAGGAAGCGGAGTGGGCTTATCCATTGTAAAAGCTATAATGTCATCACATAATCAGTCCATAGGAGTGAAAAATTTTAAAGAAGGTGTAGAATTCTGGTTTGAATTAGATTGCGAAAATAGATAATTAGTGGTATTATATATCTATATACTAATTATTGTGAGGTACATTATGAAGAAATTCTATAGATGTGTGTCAATTATACTTATTGTTTTATCACTTACAGGCTGTAGTCAGAGCATTAATCTTACAGCAGAGCAGAATGATATGATTGCTAATTATGCTGCAAAAGTTGTGTTGAAAATGACAGATAAGGATTATATATATATTCCTAATATAGTAATTCCTGAACCGGAGGAGCCTACAACACCTGTGGATACAAGAACACCGGAGGAGATTGAAGCGGCTTATAAGGCGGAATATGAGAAGCTTTCACAGGTATTGGATATGGATGAACTTGAGATATCATATAAGGATTGTGTGATTGCTGATGAATATCCATTGGATGAGAATGCTTTATTTGTATTGCCGGTAGAAGCAGGTAAGAAGCTGGTTGTTGTTGAATATAATTTATACAATCCGGGAACAGAGGCGTTTGTATATACGACCGGTGAGGAGATTCCTTTATTCAGATTGATTGTAGATGATAAGACATCTGTCAGAAGTTTTAAGAATATTCTTTCTAACGACTTTGCCAATATGAAGAATTTCACAATTGAGCCGGGTGAGACTGTAACTGCAATAGTTGTATTCCAGATAGAAGAGGTTCAGGCATCCAAGTTGTCCAACATAGTTGTCCAGTATAATAACAACGGTTTGTATGTGAAGCTTCCGTCAGAAAGCAAATAATATAATAATACGAAAGTTAGAAGCGAAATTATTTATTAGTGAAATGGATGATTTCGCTTTTATTTTTGAGATATTATAATAAAGATAAATCCTATATTGAGAATCCCTTTTGTTGCAATGAATAGAAAAATGTAGTGGGGTGGGATGGCATTTAGCCAACTTGTTGTCTAAACGCCATCCCAACCCACTACGTTTTTCGTCCTCATCATAAAAAACAATTCGATTTCTTAAAGAAATCTTAATAATTTCCCACCTTGGAACTTAATAAAAAAAGAATTATACTATATACAAGTTAACTTAAGGAGATAAAACTATGTATAACATACTGGTATGTGATGATGAAAAGGATATTGTATCTGCTTTAAGAATATATCTGACCGCAGAGGGCTATAACGTATACGAGGCGTATAATGGAGCTGAGGCACTGGAGATAATTTCAAATAAAGATATTAAGCTGGTGATAATGGATGTGATGATGCCTGTTATGGATGGAATAACTGCTATGCTTGAACTTCGTAAAATAAGTAATGTTCCGGTTGTTCTTTTAACTGCCAAAAGCGAGGATACAGATAAAATACTTGGACTTAATATAGGTGCCGATGATTATGTAACAAAGCCTTTTAATCCAGTAGAATTACAGGCAAGAGTGAAGTCACAGCTTAGACGCTATATGCTGCTTGGCGGAAGTGTTGAACAAAAAGAACTGTTAACCATCGGCGGCATCGAGCTTGATGACAGAACAAAAGAGGTTACGCTTGACGGTGAGAAAATATCGCTTACACCAACGGAATTCGATATCCTGAAGCTTCTTATGGAGAATATCGGTAAGGTATTTACTCCAAATGAAATATATAAGGCTGTATGGAAGGATAATCCATATGGCTCAGAGAATACTGTGGCCGTGCATATAAGACATCTGAGGGAAAAACTGGAGTATAATCCTGCCGAACCGCGATATCTTAAAGCAGTATGGGGACATGGCTATAAAATTGAACGATAGGGAGAGGATTGAATGAAAAAAATAAAAGGAAGTATAGCAGCTAAAATAATTGCATGGATAATTTTTATGCTTAACCTTACAATATTTGTGGGAAGCTGTATAGGACTTTATGCAATGGATTATACCGGATTTATAAGCAGCAACTATGAAAGAGAGAGGGATAAAATCTTTGCAGACCTTTGCGATAGTAATTCATATGAATATTTATATTATCTGGTTGAGTCGTATATAACTGAGGATGAGTTTGAATATCTGGATAGTCTTAGTTTTAAATATGGAATTATAAAAGCAAGGGAGCTTGATGTTAAAAGCATAGATTTTAACGATGCTTCCATATATTTGAGACGTAATTTTACAGAGACAGTAGATAAAGAGAATTTGCATATAAAGTATGTAAAATATGCAGCAGTTGATTACTGGATTATTTCATTTGTTGATGAAACTGTTGTTGAAGCTGCAAATGATGGTTTGTTCGATTGTCTTGGCAGAGTGATTACTATGGATGCAGCGGATGATTTTGTATGGGCAGATGCATGCTTGCAGCTTGTATTTGCATTCAAAAAGAGTGCGATTGCTATTATGATAATTTCGTTCTTATTTATTCCGACTTGCTTTATTTTTCTTATATCAGCAGCAGGTCATAGAAAAGATAAGGATGAGATTACACCTGCCTTCTTGGATAGAATACCATTTGATGCTGCAATAGTGATATGGATGGCTATGGCAACCATTCCCTTAATAATAATGGAGGAGCTGAGCTATTACTATTATTATTCAGTAATTCAGGTTGTTATATTAATTATATGTATATTGTATAGCATAATACTTGGAGGATTCTTTGTACTTAGTCTTGCTGTAAGAATCAAGCTCGGTAATGTGTTCAAAAATACAATTACATATAAGCTTGGCTTGAAATTAAGGTATTTTTTAAAGCTTATATTTAAAAATATTGATATTCTCTGGAAGACTGTACTTATTTTACTTGTAATAGCTGTTCTGGAATTTATGGGAATAGCATATGCCAGACCGAGGGAGATGGATGTAGCAGCAATGTTCTTTATATTTGAAAAGCTGGTATTATATCCGGTTATTCTATTGGCAATAATACAGCTAAGCAGATTGCAGAAGGGTGGCCAGCTTATAGCAGAAGGTGATTTGAGCCACAAGATTGACACTAAAAGGATGTTTTGGGAGTTTAAGAAGCATGGCGAGAGTCTTAACCGCATTGGTGTGGGAATGTCAAAGGCAGTTGAGGACAGAATGAAGAGTGAGCGTTTCAGGACGGAGCTTATCACAAATGTTTCCCATGATATTAAAACACCTCTTACTTCTATTATAAACTATGTGGATTTACTGGATAAAACAGATATTCAGAATGAAGAAGCAAGGGAATATATCGAGGTACTTGACCGTCAGTCAAACCGTCTGAAAAAATTAATAGAGGATTTGATAGAGGCATCTAAGGCTTCAACCGGAAATCTGTCTGTAAATATGGAGAGACTGGATGCAGGTGTGTTTTTAACACAGATAGCAGGAGAGTATGAAGAGAAGCTTCAGCAAAATGAGTTAAATCTCATTATAAGCAAGCCGGAGGAGGCTGTATATGTTAAGGTGGATGGTAGGCATTTATGGCGTGTAATTGATAATCTTATGAATAATATATGTAAGTATTCGCAAGCTGGTTCGAGAGTGTATATTAATCTGGCGGAAGTTAATGATAAGATAACTATAATATTTAAAAATATGTCAAGATATCAGCTTAATATATCAGAAGATGAGCTGATGGAGCGCTTTGTAAGAGGGGATAGTTCGAGAAATACAGAAGGAAATGGTCTGGGCTTATCAATAGCAGGAAGTCTTATGCAGCTGATGCAGGGAAATCTACGGCTGAATGTGGATGGAGATTTGTTTAAAGTTATTTTGGAATTTCCTGTAGAAAAATAATTAAAATAGTTGTTGACAAAGTGAAATTGGCATGATAATATGTAACTCGTCTCCGCAAAAGAGACGGGTTTCATATTTTTTTTAAATCAACAATATAAAAAAAATAAAAAAAGTTGTTGACAAATAAAAAAGAGTGTGATAACCTAAATAAGCTGTCGCTGAGGAACACAAAACCGAAGCACAGAGAACCTTGATAACTGAACAGTGAAACAACCCTGAAAATTCTAACGGTTCTTAATAAAGAACCAAAAGATTTCAGAAGAACGGTATCACGAAAGTGATACACC